>JBDTAU010000137.1:0-6614 GCA_039924465.1 Dermatophilaceae bacterium | reverse complement strand
CTTCGTCAGCTGGTGATCTCGGTGTCGAAGGCCTTCGGGTTGGCCTTGAGCCACGCGTTGATGGCCTCGGGCTCCTTGCCCTCGCCGAACTCGTTGACGACCATGTCCTCGAGCGAGCCGTACTCGGAGTCGTCCAGCTTGATCCCGTTGATCAACTTGGCGGCATCCGGGAAGTCCTTCGCGAAGCCCTTGTGCCCGAGGAAGTGCAGGGCCTCCGGCTTGCCGAACGCGTCCTTCGGGTCCTTGAGGTCGCGGATGTTGAACGTGCTGTTGGCCCAGAAAGGACGCCACAGGGTGACGACGATCTCCTGCTTCTTGGACTCGGCCTTCTTCAGCTCGGCGAGCATGGCCGAGGTCGACGAGGTCACCAGCTCGAAGTCGCCGCCCAGGTTGTAGTCCGGGATGACCTGCTCCTTGGTGGCCTTGGTCAGGCCGGCGCCGGGCTCGATGCCGATGATCTTGCCGTCCAGCTCCTTGGCGAACTGCGGCAGGTCCGCGATGGACTGGATCTTGCTGTACTCCGGGACGCCGAGGGTCAACTTGGCGTTCTCGTAGTAGGCACCGACGTCCTCGATGTCCTTGCCGTACTTCTCCATGTAGGCCTTGTGCGTCACCTCGGGCCAGGCGGAGGGATACATGTCGACGTCGCCCTGAGCCAGCGCGGTGTAGAGCAGCGCAGCGTCGGTGACGGTCTTCATCTTGACCGTGTAGCCGAGCTTGCCCAGCTGGTTCTGGAGGAGGTAGGCGGTGGAGAGGCCATCCGTCCAGGAGGGGATGAAGCCCAGAGTGATCGTGCCCTTGTCAGCCTTGCCGGTGCTGCCAGCGTCAGTGCTGGGAGCGTCGCTGCTGCTGCCGCAAGCGGTCAGAGCCAGGGCCAGCAGGGCGGCGCCGGCGGCGACTTTGGTGGTGGCACGGGTGTGTCGAAACGTCATGTTCACGTTTCCTTTCCTCTGTCGTGGCCGCCGCAGTTTTCGGCAGCCATGGGGGGTGCGGTTGATCGGTGGTACTGGGTGGGGTGCTTGGCCTCAGGCCCGGCTGGTCGCGCGGCCGCGCAGGACGCGGTAGAGGGAGCTCGAGTACTCGCCGGGGTTGCCCAGCGCGGCGGTGATGCGGTCCAGGAAGATGGCCAGGACCACGACGCCGAGGCCGGCCTCCACGCCCTTGGGGGTGTTGAGGGTGGCGATGGCGGAGACCACTTCCTTGCCCAGGCCATCGGCGCCGACCATGCCGGCGATGACCGCCATCGACAGGGCGAGCATGATCACCTGGTTGACGCCGGCCATGATGGTCGGGGTCGCGAGCGGGAGTTGGATGCCGCGCAGGATCTGTCGCGGGGTGGCCCCGAAGGCGTGTCCTGCCTCCACGGTCTCGGCGTCCACCCCCCGGATGCCGAGCTCGGTGAAGCGCACACCGGGCGGCAGCGAGAAGACCACCGTGGCGAACACGCCGGGCACCACGCCGATGCTGAAGAAGATGACGGCGGGGATGAGGTAGACGAAGGCGGGCATCGTCTGCATGAAGTCCAGCAGCGGCTTGACGATCGCGCTGACCGCGTCGTTACGGGCCGCGAGGATCCCGATCGGGACCGCGATGACCAGGGCCACGACCGTGGCCACGAGGACCAGCGCCAAGGTGAGCATCGCGTTGTTCCACTGGTCCATCGCCGCGATCAGGGAGAACGCGATCGCGGTGCCGACGGCGAACTGCCAGGACCGGATCAACCACGCGATCAGGGCGAAGATGACGATCGCGAGCAGGGGTGGGGGCGCGAGGAGCACTTCGTTGAGGATGTCGATCACCCAGTTGGTGCCGGTGCTCACCGCGTCGAAGAGGCCCTCGAAGTTTGCCGTGAGCCAGTCCAGGGCCGTCTCGGCCCACTCGCCGACGTTGATGCGGGGGAAGGTCGAGTCGTCCATCAGGCAGGCTCCCTCTCGTTGTTGGTCGCCGCGGGCGTCTGCGCACTTCCGCTGAGAGTCTCAAGTTCGCTGAGGTCCCCGGGTGAGTTCAGGACCGGCGTCCCGGATGCGGCGAGCAGGGTGACCTCGGGGATGGCGCCGACGACCCGGCCGGCCTCGTCGAGGACGACGACCGGACCGTCATAGTTGGCGGCATCGAGGAACATGTCGGCCAGCAGGGTCTGCGGAGTGGCGGTTGCGATGTCTGCGGCGAGAAGGATGGGCAGTCGGTCCTGCTGCTCCCGCACGGCGCGTGCGATGTCGGTGTCGCGCACGACGCCCTTGAGGGTGCGATCCCGGTTCTGGACGATGAGCCACTCCATCTGGCTCTCGCGCATCAGCTTCTGGGCCGCCAGCGGCCCCTGCTCGCCACCGATTACGGCCGGGAACTGCTCCATGACGCTGCCAGCGGTGATGACGCGGCTGCGGTCGACGTCCTGGACGAAGGCGGCGACATAGTTGTTCGCCGGGTCGTTGAGGATCTGCTCAGCGGTGCCGATCTGCTCGATCCGCCCGGCTCGCATCATCGCGATCTGGTCCCCGAGCCGCATGGCCTCGTTGAGGTCGTGGGTGATGAACAGGATCGTCTTGCCGAGCCGGTTCTGCAGCTCGACGAGCTGGTCCTGCATGCCGCGCCGGATCAGGGGGTCAAGGGCACTGAAGGCCTCGTCCATGAGCAGGATGTCGGTGCCGGCCGCGAGCGCACGGGCCAGCCCGACCCGCTGGCGCATGCCACCGGACAGTTCGCCGGGCATCGATCCACCCCACCCGTCGAGGTCGACCAGGCCGAGGGCCTCCTCGGCGCGGCGCTCACGCTCGGACCGGTTGACCCCCTGGATCTCGAGGGCGTAGGCGGCGTTCTCCCCGACCGTGCGGTGGGGCAGCAGGGCGAAGTGCTGGAAGACCATGCTGATCTGCTCTCGGCGGACCTTGCGCAGTGCTTCTCCCGTCGCGGCGGTGACGTTGACATCGCCGATGTGGACCTCGCCGGTTGTCGGTGGCAGCAGCCCGTTGACCATCCGGATGAGGGTGGATTTGCCCGAGCCGGACAGGCCCATGACGACGAAGATCGAACCCGGCTCGACCGTGAAGGAGGCATCGATGACAGCAGGCGTCAGGTCCATCTTGCGAAGGTCCTCGACGGAGGAGCCTCGCTTCAGCGCCTTGACGCCACGGTCGGGTGATCGACCAAAGACCTTGTATAGATTGCTGGCAGTGATTGAGCTCACGCGTCTCCTGAGGTTGGTGGTCAAGCTGTGCGCTCAGCCACCTGCCACACGCCTTCCCTCGGACGCGACCGGGCCTCCAGAGCGGAGGCGGACCTTGCGGTGACTCAGTCTGATCCCGGCCACGGCGATGGGGGCGGGCGCAAGCCTGTCATCCGTCCACCAGACCACGGCTCCTAATGAGAGCCAAGTTCCTGAGGAGATCGTGACCGGACCGCAACCGGTAGTCTCACATCGTGAACGCGTGATCGGCCTCACACCACCGAGTTCGTATGCCGCTGTGTCACGCTCCGTCGGGACCCCCGAGGGCTCCGCGGGGTGACCTCCGACGACCCCCTGCGTGGTCTCTGT
Source organism: Dermatophilaceae bacterium (assembly GCA_039924465.1). Lineage (GTDB taxonomy): Bacteria > Actinomycetota > Actinomycetes > Actinomycetales > Dermatophilaceae > JAKDLQ01. The sequence continues at coordinate 3,082 of JBDTAU010000137.1, read as the reverse complement.
GATGGTCTGTGTGGTCGTCCCTGCGGTGGTCAGGGAGCGCACCTGCTGAAGCCCCGGGGATGCGATGGACGGGGTCCGCCTCCCCCCCGGGCGGCGGTTCACGACCGATACGCCCCTCCCCGGGGCACTTGAAGACTATCGACGCGCCAGCCACCGAACCGGCCTGTTGCGCGGGGCGCCGACCATCGCAACACGCCAGGTGCGGCCGCCCGGCTGGGCGGCATCAGTCCGCTGCCGTCGAGCTGCGACACGCGGTCATACAAATTTCATCGAAATCATGGCGTCAGGGGTCCCTTTGGGTCTATTCTTGAGTCAGCGGAGGGTTGGGCTCGCACGAACCGAGCCCACCCCTTCTGCATGTGCTGGCTCGCGCTGTCCCCCTGTCGGTGCGAGCCAGCTCACGCGGGAAGGACCCGGTGGCCCTGAGGCCACCGGGTCCTTCGCGTGGTGCTGGCTCTTCGCTCCGTGGATCAGGCGCGCGTGTCGGGATCGGCGTCCTGGACCTCGTCGGTCCCGTCCACCGTCAGGTCCTGCGCGGCGAGCTCCTCCGGCGCGGCGTCGCTGGGCTCCTGAACGGGATTCTGGTCCGTGCCGTCAATGGCCCCGTCGGCAGCCAGAGCGGCCTCGTCGGCGGCGAGGACCGGGCTCTCGGACAGGCTCGCGTCCTCGCCGGAGCGGTCCTTTGCGTCAGCCACCGCGGCCTGACCCTTCACGGCCAGGTCGGTAGCCTTGTCCTTGGCGTGCTCAAGAGTCTCCGCAGCCCGGTCCTTGAATGACGTCGGGCTCAACGGGTCGGTCAGGGGCGTCGCCCACGGGTCGTCGGCCTGCTGCTGCTTGCGGAAGGCCGCGGCAGCCGCTACGGCAGCGGCGACCAAGCCGATACCGATGAGCCACTTGCCCCGCTTGCCGCGCTGGGGCTTGACCACGGCCTCACCCTTGAGCACACGCAGGGCGTCCCGGGCTCGTTCGTTGCCGATGTGCGCGCTCTCGCGAGCCTGCTCCACCGCCGGTGCAGCGGCGTGCTCTGCGGTGGCACGGGCCTGCGCGAGGGTGAGCGCGGCGGTCGCGAGAGCGGCGCCGACCCTCGGCACGACGTGGTCAGCGAACGTGGACTGGGCGGCTTCGACCTTGGGGCGGGCGCGGTCCATGGCGTCGTGCAGCATCGGGCCGGCGGCGTCGCGGGCGGCTTCGACCTTGGGGCGGGCGCGGTCCATGGCGTCGTGCAGCATCGGACCAGCGGCGTCGCGAACGGCCGCAACCTGCTCACGTGCCGCGTCGGCGGCGCTCGCCAGTGCGGGGCCAGTCTGCTCCCCGACGGCCTCGAGCCCGTTCTGAGCGCCCTTTTGCAGATCGGCGGCGGTGTCCTTGACGTACGCCGTGGCCTGCTCCGTGCGCTTCGGTGTGGTTCCAAACATGAAGTCCTCCTCGATCCTCGGGTCGTTCATGCCCCATCCTGCCAACTTCACACCCGCCACGCCTACTCGGGGTCCGCTGCGTGCAAGGATTGGGTCCATGAAGGCAACCTTGCACACGAACCATGGCGACATCGTCGTCGATCTCTTCCCCGACCACGCTCCCAAGACGGTCGACAACTTCGTCGGCCTCGCCAAGGGCGAAAAGGAGTACAAGGACGAGGCGGGCCGCACCTCGCCGACGCCGTTCTTTGACGGTCTGATCTTCCACCGGATCATCCCCAACTTCATGATCCAGGGCGGCTGCCCGATCGGTCAGGGTTTCGGCGGCCCGGGCTTCACGTTTGACGACGAGATCAGTCCCGACAAGGACTTCACCAAGCCCTACATGCTCGCCATGGCCAACGCCGGTAAGCGGATGGGCAAGGGGACCAACGGCTCGCAGTTCTTCATCACCACGGCGGCGACGACGTGGCTGCAGGGCAAGCACACGATCTTTGGTGAGGTCGTCGATGCCGAGTCGCGCAAGGTTGTTGACGCGATCGGGGCGGTTACCACCGGTCCCAACGACAAGCCCCTCGAGGACATTGTCCTCGAGTCGGTCACCATCGAAGACTGATCGAGAGAGCGAACTTCCTTGTCCGAACACGGAGCCGGTGGCCAGCCTCCTCAAAAGCAGTGGGCCGGCCACCAGCCCGCCGGACCATCAGTGTGTCCGCGACACCCTGATCGCGAGGCCTACGTCCGGTGCCAGCGCTGCGGGCGTCCCGCCTGTCCCGAGTGCCAGCGCCCAGCCGCAGTTGGCATCCACTGCGTTGACTGCGTCCGTGAGGCGGCCAAGTCGTCGCCGACGGTGACGACCGTCTTCGGCGGTCGCCAGAGCGTGGGCACGCCAGTGGTGACCTACACCATCATCGCGATCTGCGTCGTCATCTTTGCGATCCAGTGGTTCTCCACCTCGATCACCAATCAGTACGCCTTCGCCCCCTTCCTCGGATGGACCGAGCCGTGGCGCTTCGTCACGGCGATGTTCCTCCACTCCCCGCGCTCGTTGATGCACATCGGCTTCAACATGTATGCCCTCTACATCCTCGGCACCTATCTCGAGCCGCTGATGGGTCGGGCGCGGCTCCTGGCGGTCTACCTGATCAGCGGCGTCGCCGGGCAGGTCGGAGTGCTGCTGCTCGCCGGCAGCCCGACCGTCGCGGGGCTCTCCAGTGGCCAGGACCAGGCGTGGGTGACTGCGGTCGTCGGAGCCTCAGGCGCGATCTTCGGCCTCTTCGGCGCGCTCATCGTGCTCAATCGACACCTCAACCGATCGGTCGCGGGGATCTACGGGATCGTCGCGATCAATGCGGCGCTCGGCTTCATCATCCCCAACATCGCCTGGCAGGCCCACCTCGGCGGCTTCGTCGCCGGCCTCGCCGGAGCGGGCATGCTGGTGCTGGCCCGTCGGGGACGCAAGCAACTCGTCTGGCCCGGACTTGCCGGCCTGTTCGTGCTCGTCGTGGCTGTCGCGGTCGCCAAGTACCTCATGGTGCCCGCGCCGATCCGTGAGCTGACGATCTTCCGTCTCGGGGGCTGAACGGCGCTGCATTGCGCTGCACCGGGAAGTCCAGCACCGGCGAGGGTTTCCCTCCAGGTATGGACCTCGGCCCCGTGGTGTGCCA
>JBDTAU010000136.1:0-6147 GCA_039924465.1 Dermatophilaceae bacterium | reverse complement strand
CCTGCACGACGAGGGCCTGCGGATCGTCAACCCGCTGCGCACCACGGACATCTCGTGGCCGATGATCACCGAGGTGCGCTCGCGCTGGGTGCTCGAGGTGCTGCACGACGAGCAACGCTACGCCGCGTGGGGAGTGCCCGCGGATCCCGGACGCCCCCGGTACGGGCGAGGCATGTTCTCCCTCGGCGCCGCCAAGATGGCCCAGCACACCAAGGAGACCCCGACCCCCGCCAAGATCACGGCGCAGGTCGTCGCCGCCGAGGTCGAAGCGCGCCGCGCGGAGGACCAGCGCCGCAAGGACGGTCGCACCCCGAGGGTCCTGGCCCGCACGTGGGACCCCGACTCCGTGGGGCTGCTGCTCGCCGGACTGGCCTTCTGGGTCTTCGCGGTCTTCCTCCTCTGACCGCTGGCCCACGCGCCGGACGCGGGTCAGTCGAGCCGGGTGAGCTCCTCGAAGTCCGCGCGGATCGCCGCCAACCGAGCATCGGCCGTATGCCGCTCAGCGGGCAACCGCTCGTCCGTGGCCACGGGTTGGACGACCTCGAGGTAGATCTTCACCTTGGGCTCGGTCCCACTCGGGCGCACGATGATCCGTGAGCCGTCGGTGAGGAACCAGCGCAGCCCATCGGTCGGTGGCAGCGCGCCGTCGGGACGGTTGAGGTCATCGAGCCGCTCGACCGCGACGCCGGCCACCGTGTCCGGCGGGGTGTCGCGCAGCCGCCCCATGAGGTCGCCGATCTGGGACAGGTCGGCCACCCGCACCGAGAAGGAGTCGGTCGCGTGCACCCCGTGGGCGACCGCGAGGTCATCGAGCAGATCGGTGAGGTTGCGGCCCTTCGCCTTGAGGCCGGCCGCGAGCTCGGCCAGCAACAGGGCCGCGCTGATACCGTCCTTGTCCCGCACCGACATCGGGGCGACGCAGTAGCCGAGTGCCTCCTCGTAGCCGTAGCGCAGTCCGGGGACCCTCGAGATCCACTTGAAGCCGGTGAGCGTCTCCTCGTGCCGGATCCCGGCGGCGCGGGCGATCGCGGCGAGCATCCGTGAGGAGACGATCGAGTTGGCGAAGACGTCGCGGGCCTGGACCCCGCGAGCGACGAGGTGGGCCCCGAGCAGGGCACCGAGCTCGTCCCCGCGCAGCATCCGCCAGTCCCCGATGGCCGGGTCGAGCACGGCGGCCGCGCACCGGTCGGCGTCGGGGTCGTTGGCGATGACGATGTCGCACCCACCGCGACGGGCCTGGTCGAGGGCGAGGTCGATCGCGCCCGGCTCCTCGGGGTTGGGGAACGGGACCGTGGGGAAGTCGGGGTCCGGGATCGCTTGGGCGTCAACGGGATCCGGGGCCGGGAAGCCGGCCCGCTCAAAGGCGTCGTGAACGGTCCGGTGACCGACTCCGTGCAGGCTCGTGTGCACCACCGAGAGGTCGCGCGGCGAGGCCGGGTCGAGGACGGCGACCGCATCGGAGATGTAGTCGTCCCAGAGCGCGCCGTCCGCCGTCTCCCACCCGTCGGCGGCGACCGGCACCGAGGCCACCTGCGTCACCCGGGAGATGTGGGCGGCGATCTGGGCATCCGCGGGCGGCACGATCTGGCTGCCGTCGCCGAGGTAGACCTTGTAGCCGTTGTCCTGGGGTGGGTTGTGGCTCGCGGTCACCATGACACCGGCGTCCGCACCGATGTGCCGGATCGCGTAGGCGAGCACCGGCGTCGGCAACGGCTGGGGCAACAGCAGCGCCCGCCCGCCGGCCCCGACGACGACGGCCGCGGTGTCCCGGGCAAAGACGTCCGAGTTGTAGCGGGCGTCGAACCCGATGACGACCAGTGGGCTGGCGCCGGCGCCACCCTCGGCCTGGAGGAAGGCGACCAGCCCGGCGGCCGCGCGGATGACGACACTGCGGTTCATCCGGTTGGGGCCGGCTCCGAGCGCGCCCCGCAGACCGGCGGTGCCGAACTCGAGCATCCCCGAGAAGCGGTCGGCGAGGTCCTCGCTGGCGGCCGCGTCCCCGGACTGCGCCCGGTCGATCAGGTCGGACAACTCACGCCGCGTCGTCGCGTCCGGGTCGTCATCGCGCCAAGCCCGCTCAGCGGCATACGGGAGCGGTGGGGTCTCGACGGTGGTCATGAAATCCTCCCGACGACGTCGGCGAGGAGGCGCCCGCAGCGTTCGGCGGCGGCCTGACCCGCCTCGAGGACCTCGCGGTGGCTGAGGGGCTGGTCGGAGATGCCGGCGGCGAGGTTGGTGACGAGTGAGATGCCGAGGACGGCGAGGCCGCTCTGGCGGGCCGCGATGGCCTCCAGGGTCGTCGACATGCCGACCAGGTCGCCACCCAGGATCTTGGCCATCCGGACCTCGGCGGGTGTCTCGTAGTGCGGCCCGGGGAACTGGACGTAGACGCCCTCGTCGAGGCTCGGGTCCACCTCGCGCGCCAGGGCCCGTAGCCGGGGGGTGTAGAGGTCGGTGAGGTCAACGAAGTTGGCGCCCTCGATGGGGGAGCGAGCGGTGAGGTTGAGGTGGTCGCGGATCAGGACCGGGGTGCCGGGGGACCACGCCGGGTTGAGGCCACCGCAGCCGTTGGTCAGCACGATGGTGCGGGCGCCCACGGCCTTGGCGGTGCGGACGCCGTGCACGACCGCCCGCACGCCACGCCCCTCGTAGTAGTGAGCCCGGGTGCCGAAGACGAGCGCTCGACGTCCCGTGTCGCCGATCGCGATCGAGCGCAGGCTCCCCGAGTGTCCGGCGACGGCGGCCGCATGGAAGCCCGGCAGGTCGGCCTGGTCCACCGTCGCGAGGGTCTCGCCGATCAGCTCAGCGGCCTGGCCCCAGCCGGAGCCGAGCACGAGGGCGACGTCGTGGTGCGCGGCGCCGGTCCGCTCGGCGATGATGCGAGCGGCGGCCTCGGCGACGTCGATCGGGTCGGTCGCAGGATCGTTGAGGTCGAGAGGTGAGGTCACGCTAGGACTCTAGCGAGCCGAGCTGGTGTCAGGGCGTCGGCACGACGAGCAACGCGGCGTCGCGCAACGTGACCCGGACGTGGGTGCCCGGCGAGAGCTGCTCCACCAGGTGGCTGGGGACCAGCGCGTTGACGGTCTCCCCGGTGCCGAGGATGACCCGGGTGCGGCCGGTGGCGCCGAGGAAGGTCGACAGGATGACCCGGCCGTTGCCGTCGTCGGCGGCCACGAGGGTGAGGTGCTCGGGGCGGACCAGGGCCACGCCCGGGCCGCTGGTGATGGACCCCGGCAGGATCGGCGCCTCGGTCCCGAGCATGAGCGCCCGGCCATCGTGCACCTGCGCTCCGATCCGGTTCACGGTGCCCACGAAGTCGGCGACGAAGCCGGACGCGGGCTTGAGGTAGAGGTCGGTCGGCGTGTCGAGTTGCTCGAGCTGCCCGGCCCGCATCACCCCGACCCGGTCGGCGATGGCCAGCGCCTCCTCCTGGTCGTGGGTGACGAAGAGGGTCGTCGTGCCGAGGTCGAGCTGGATGCGGCGGATCTCGTCGCGCAACTGGACCCGGACCTTGGCATCGAGCGCCGAGAGGGGCTCATCCAGGAGCAGCACGGCGGGTTCGACGGCCAGCGCACGGGCCAAGGCCACCCGCTGCTGCTGGCCTCCCGACATCTGGTGCGGGTAGCGGTCGGACTCGGTGGACAGCCCGACGAGCTCGAGCATCTCGCCAGCTCGCTTGGGGTTGGCCTTGCCGCGCATCCGCATGCCGAACTCGACGTTGCGGCGGGCGGTCATGTGCGGGAAGAGGCTGTAGGCCTGGAACACCATCCCGATGTCCCGCTTGTTGGTCGGGGTGCCGCTCACGTCGGTCCCGGCGATCCGGACCGATCCGCTCGTGGCCTGCTCGAGGCCGGCGACGATGCGCAGCGCGGTCGTCTTGCCGCACCCGGACGGTCCGAGCAGGGCGACCAGCTCGCCGGGGCTCAGCTCGATGGTCAGGCCGTCAAGCGCCCGGACCGGTCCGTAGTGACGGTGCAGGTCGGTCAGCCCGACCGCGGACCCGCCGCGTGACGCCGAGGTCGACCGTGCGGTCGTCGTGGTGGTCATGAGGGGTCCTCCGTGATGGTGGGGGCGAGGCCTCCCGTGGCGACCTGTCCGCCGCGCCGGCTCCGGCCGACGAAGGACAGGCCGAAGAGCAGGATGAAGGCCAGCGCCAGGAAGGCGAAGGAGACGGCCACGGCCATCTGGGCGTCGCGCTTGCCGATGAAGTTGATCGTCGTCTGGATGTTGTTGCGGCTCAGCAGGGACGCGATGGTGAATTCACCCAGGACGACGGCGACCGCGAGGAAGGAGGCGGACAGGACGGCGCTGCGCAGGTTGGGCAGGATGACGCGGATGATGACGGTGAACCAACTGGCACCGAGGGAGCGGGCCGCCTCCGACAGCGTCGTCACGTCGATCGCCCGCAGCCCCGAGTCGAGGGCCCGATAGCTGTAGGGCAGGACGAGGACGACGTAGGCGAAGCAGAGCAGCACGGCCGACTCGCCGAAGAAGTAGGTCACCCACGCGTAGATGGGGGCCAGCCCGACGACGAGCACGATGGCCGGGACCGTGAGGGGCAGCAGACAGATGAACTCCACGAGCTTGCGCACACCGGGGACTCGGAGGCGCACCCACACCATCGTCGGCACCAGCAGCGCGAGCATGATCCCGACCGTCGTGATGGTCAGCAGCAGCGAGGTGATGACGCCGGGGATCAGCTCGGGGTAGTTGGTGTTCATGTCGCCCAGGTCGATGAACTGGGCCCAGACGGCGCCGGTCCGGGTGCCGTTGGGCAGCCGCGTCGTGAAGTCGAGCATGGCGATGAGGGGCAGGGCGAAGAAGACCGCGAAGACCAGGAGCAGCAGGCCGCGGGTGATCTTGCCGGCGGTCGTGCGGGGCTGGGGGATGGCGCTCATCGGACCAGCCACCTGGAGGCGCGTCGGTCGATGAGGGCGTAGATGGTCATCACGATCGCGACGACCACGACCATGGCGAAGGCCATCGCGGTGGCGACGTTCTCCTGGCCGAGGATGACCTCTGAGCTGAGCGCGGAACCGATCTTGAGCGGGAGGATCGGCGAGCCCTGCGAGATCAGGGCCGCCGCTGTCGCGTAGGCGCTGAAGGCGTTGGTGAACAGCAGCAGCATCGAGCCGATGAACGCGGGGGCGAGGATGGGTGCGCCGACGAATCGCCAGTATTCCCATGCTGATCCGCCCAGCGTCTCCGTCGCCTCACGCCACTGGGGGCGGAGGCCTTCGACTGCGGGGAGGAAGACGATCACCATGAGGGGGATCTGGAAGTAGAGGTAGATGAGCATGAGGCCCTTGTTCCACTCGTACAGCCAGATGCTGCCGGCGAGATCGATCCCGTAGTTCTGCAGGAAGATCGTCACGAAGCCGTTGAAGCCGAGCGTGGCGATGAAGGCGAAGGCCAGGGTGACGCCGCCGAGCTGCGAGAGCACCCCGCTCGCCGCGGTCACGACCCGGCGCAGCAGCCCGTCCTCGCGGCTGGAGGCGACGGCATAACACAGCAGGGCCCCGAAGGTGGCCCCGACCACGGCGGTCACCGCGGACAGGGCCAGGGAGTGGGTCAGGGCCGACTGGATCTGCGGCTCACCCAGGGCGGCCAGGTTGGACAGGGTCGGCGTCCCGCTGGTCGTGAGGAAGGCCTTGACGACGACCAGGCCCGTCGGAACGAGCAGGAAGACGCCGGTGTAGAGGAAGAACGGGGCAAGCCCCAGCGGGGCGCCCACGCGTGAGATACGCGTGGACGCCACCGTCCGGGATGGGTCAGCCAACAGTCTTGGCCCAGTTGGCGGTCAGGTACGTCTTGGCCGCGTCGGACTGCGGCGAGGTCAGGAAGACTGGCGTGCCATCGACCGCGGGGAGCGCCTCGAAGGCCGGCTTGTCGATCGTGCCGGCCTTGACCATGTCCTCTTCACGGACCGGCCGGGCACCGCCCTGGAGCCAGAGGTTCTGACCTGCGTCGGAGTAGAGGAACTCCTGCCACAGGCGAGCGGCCGCCGGGTTGGGCGCGTCCTTGTTGATGGCCTGGACGTAGTAGCTACCGACGACGGCGCCCTTGGGCACCACGGTCTTCCACTCCATCTTTCCCTTGAGCTTGGCGCCCTGAGCGACGTTGAGGTAGTCCCAGTCGATGACGACC
>JBDTAU010000135.1:0-8255 GCA_039924465.1 Dermatophilaceae bacterium | reverse complement strand
GGCCGCCCCCGCTTTGAGGGAGCGACAGCTCCCCCAAAGGGAGCCCCAGCCCACCCGGGTAGTGCCAGCCAAGGCCGGCACACGCCGAAGGCGGGCCCGACCATTGGTCGGACCCGCCTTCGCGGTGCTACGTGGAGGTCCCGGCTAGCCGGGACCGTTCACTTGAGCTCGACGGACGCGCCGGCGGCCTCAAGCTGCTCCTTGGCCTTCTCGGCCGCAGCCTTGTCGACCTTCTCGAGGACGGGCTTGGGGGCGCCGTCAACGAGGTCCTTGGCCTCCTTGAGGCCGAGGCTCGTGAGCGCGCGGACCTCCTTGATGACCTGGATCTTCTTCTCGCCGGCAGCGAGCAGAACGACGTCGAACTCGTCCTGCTCCGCCTCGGCCTCGGGGGCCGCAGCGGCACCACCGGCAGCCGCAACGGCGACCGGGGCGGCGGCGGTGACCTCGAAGGTCTCCTCGAACATCTTCACGAACTCGGAGAGCTCGATGAGGGTCATCTCCTTGAAAGCGTCAAGGAGCTCGTCGGTGCTGAGCTTCGCCATGATGGCTTCCTTCCTGTTTGTGCCGTGAGTGGCGTGTTGTTGAATCGAACTGACCAGAGGTCAGCTCTCGTCGCCACCCTCGGCGACGTCGGTGGTTGCCTCGTCGGCGGCCGGAACGGCAGCGTCGGCGGCGGGGCCCTGCGCCTCGACCTTCGCGCGCAGAGCATCGACCACACGGGCCGTCTGTGCGAGAGGTGCGGCGAAGAGGTAAACGGCCTTGGTGAGGGAGCCCTTCATGGCGCCCGCCAGCTTGGCCAGGAGAACCTCGCGGGACTCGAGGTCCGCGAGCTTGGTGATCTCCTCGGGGGACAAGGTCTTGCCGTCGAGGACGCCAGCCTTGATCACGAGGAATGGGTTTGCCTTGGCGAAGTCACGCAGGCCCTTGGCCACCTCCACCGGGTCACCGGTGACGAAGGCGATGGCGCTCGGACCCTGGAGCTGGCCGTCAAAGGCCGTGATTCCGGCCTCCTTCGCGGCAATCTCCGTCAGCGTGTTCTTGACCACGGCGTAGGTGGCGTGCTCTCGGATCGAGTTGCGCAGCTCGGAGAGCTGGGCCACGGTCAACCCGCGGTACTCGGTGAGAACGGCCGCGCCGGATTCACGGAGCTGCTCCGCGATCTCGGCGATGGCTGCGGTCCTTTCGGCTTTGGCCATCTGGGCCTCCTTCCCTTGCGTCGTGCCGTCAGCTGGCTTTGGTGAACCCGGAGGGCCCACACGAAAAAAGCCCCGGCGCAGGAGCGCTCGGGGCTTTGCGGACACACAGTTTAGTATGCCGCCCAGCTGAGTCACCTGCGCAGGCTGCCCACATCGTGTGGAACCTTCGGAAGAACGCGGAGAACCACGAACTCCAACCGGCGGTCTTTGGTCGACGCCCACCTTATGACTTCTCGCGCCCACGACCAAATCGGCGCGGTGCCTCGCCTCTGCGGCCGACGCTGGTTACGGTGAGCAGATGTCGACTCCGGTGGGTACTCAACGTCGCACCGCGAGGCACCGGCCACCAGTGCGGAGCACCCGACGGGTGGGCGCCGCTCGCGTCTGGTCCAGCGCTGCCGTGGTTTCCCTCATCCTCGCAGACATCTGGATGGTGGGAGCGGGCCGCCCGGAGATCGGCTCCGTCAGCTTGGTCAGCGAGGTCGTCACGGCGACGTCGACTCGTGCCGCTGCCCCTGATCCGGGAGGTGTCGACTCCGCGGAAACGGTCCCCGGCACGACCGTTCCCGACCCCGCCGCCGCTGCGGCTGCCTCGGTCGACCCACCAGCCCGGCCCGGCGCGACTGCACCGGCCGCTGCGCCAGCGGCGGCCGTGCCGGTGGTCGAACGCGGGACCGGCCAGTTCACCGTGCTGCCGGTTCCGGCGCTGGCCACCACTGGGTCTGCCACCGCCGGCCGGGTCGTGCGCTACACCGTCGAGATCGAGGGCGGCTTGGGCGTGAACCCGGTTGCCTATGCCAGCACGGTGGTGAGCGTGCTGACCGATCCCCGAGGTTGGCAGGCCAAGGACGGGGTGCGCTTCGTCAACGTGACCCCCGCCCAGGCCGCTGACGGCGAGGCGCCCACCCTGCGGATCCGGCTCGCCTCCCCGGACACGACCGACCAGTTGTGCGCGCCGCTGCTCACCCGCGGCCAGGTCAGCTGCCACAACGGGCGCAACGTCGTGCTCAACGCCCGTCGCTGGCTGCTCGGAGCGGACGCTTACGGCACCGACGTCGCGTCCTACCGGATCTACCTCGTCAACCACGAGGTCGGGCATGGGATCGGCCACGGACACGCGGCCTGCCCCCTGGCGGGCCAGGCCGCGCCCGTCATGATGCAACAGACCTACGGGGTCGGCCAATGCACCGCGTGGCCCTGGCCGCGCGCCAAATCCTCCTGACGGCGCAGCGAGTTGATACGGTCGCTGCACACCGAAGGAGGTGGCTGGGTTGGCTCATGATGACAAGGCGCCTCGCAGTGGGCTGCTGCAGGGCGGGTTGCTGCAGAGTGCGCTCGATGAGTTCCTCTCCCGGGCTCGCGCCGTTGCTGATGTCGTGGGATCGATCGGCAGCGAAGCCGTCGGCGTCGTCCCGGACATCGTCCCGGACACGATCAGCCGGATGCTGCTCTCGTTGCAGCAGCTCGTCGACCAGGTGCCGCAGCTGACCAGCGAGGTCGAGGTCCTCCTGGAGGGGGTCCACGCCAAGCGTTTGACGCTGCAGGCCCTGCAGGCCGAGCTGGCTGCGTTCGACAGCCAACTGGAGCTCCTGGAGAAGTCGCTGGCGCCCCTGCAGACGTGGACCGGCCAGTGGGCCCGGCTGCGTGGCTCACTCAGCGAGACCCTCGGCTCGGTCCAGTCGTCAGAGCCACCGGAGGCGTGAGCGACTCCGGCCCGGCGCCTACTTCGTCCGAACCCGCGGCCACCCCTCAGGCGGCCCCGGACCGTGTCGATCCAGCGTTCTCGAGGACGACGGCCAGGCCCTGACCCACACCGATGCAGATGCACGCGACCCCCCACCGCCCGCCACTGCGCTGCAGGCTGCGAGCCAGGGTGCCGAGGATCCGGCCGCCCGAGGCGCCCAGCGGGTGGCCGATGGCGAGCGCCCCACCATGCGGGTTGACGATCTCGGGATCGATGCGCCACGCATCGATGCAGACGAGGGACTGGGCGGCGAACGCCTCGTTGAGCTCGACGCTGCTCACATCGGACCACGTGATGCCCGCCCGGGCGAGAGCGATCTCGGCGGCCTCGACCGGGGCATAGCCGAAGTACTGCGGATCCAGGGCACTCGCCCCACGCCCGGCGATGCGGGCGACGGGCTCCAGGCCAATCGCCTCCGCGGCGGTCGCGCTGCCGAGCAGCACCGCAGAGGCGCCGTCGTTGAGCGGTGAGGCGTTGCCTGCCGTCACCGTGCCACCCTCGGGCCGGAAGGAGGTCCGCAGTCCCGCCAGCCGGTCGATGGTCGTGTCCGGCCGGATCGACTCGTCCCGGGCGAGGTCGACCCCCGGCACCGGGACGGTCAGGTCGGCATAGAAGCCCTCGTCCCAGGCCTGGACCGACAACCGGTGGGACCGCTCGGCGAAGGCGTCCTGACGCTCGCGGGTGATCGCGTACTTCTCCCGGAGCTGCTCGGTGGCCTCGCCCAGGGAGACGGTCCACTCGTCGGGCATGGCCGGATTGACGAGACGCCAGCCCAGCGTCGTCGAGGCGAGCGTGAGATTGCCTGCGGGATAGGGCTTCTCGGTCTTGGGCAGGACCCAGGGTGCCCGCGTCATCGACTCGACACCGCCCACCAGGATGACGTCGGCCTCGCCGGTGGCGATCTGTCTGGACCCGATGATGGCCGCATCGAGGCTGGAGCCGCACAGCCGGTTGACCGTCGTGCCGGGGATGCTGGTCGGCAGGCCGGCCAGCAGGGTCGCCATCCGGGCGACGTTGCGATTCTCCTCGCCGGCCCCGTTGGCGTTGCCGAAGATGACCTCGTCGAGGTGCTCTGCAGCCCCGTCGCCCGTCAGACCGGGAGCACGCTGAACGATCTCGCGCACGACGTGGGCCGCCAGGTCGTCGGGGCGCACGCCCGAGAGCGCCCCACCGAACCGACCGAACGGCGTCCGGATCGCGTCGTAGACGAAGGCGTCCTCGAGGGTGCGCTCACTCATCCCCGCGCCCCCTCCCGGTCGCCAGGGACCACTCGATCACGGCGGTCGCCACGGACCGCTCGATCCGGCCGGTCACCATGCGCTCGCGTCGGCGACCGGTCCGGCGAGGAACTCCATGATGGCATGAGCGACGTCGGCTGGCGCGTCCACCGTGGCGAGGTGCCTGGCGTCCGGGATGGACCGGGCCTGCCCGCTGGCGCCCGCGGCGATGGCCTCCGCCATCGGCAACGGCGATCCCTCGTCCTGCTCCCCGGCCAGGGCGAGCACGGGCATCGTCACCGTGCCCAGGTCAGCTCGCACGTCATAGCTCGACAGCGCCTCACAGCAGCGGGCATAACTGTGCTGGTCCACCGCCTTGAGGGCGTCGAGCAGGGCGGTGGTCGTGTCCGGGTCGCGGTCCACGGTCTCGGGCCTGAACCAGCGCTGGGCCGAGACCTCGAGCACGGCGCCCGTCCCCGAGGCCCGGACGAGTTCGGCTCGTTCGCGCCAGTGCGACTCCTCACCGAGTGTGACGCCCGTGGCAATCGCCACCACTCCGTCCAGCTCCGGCATCTGCTCGATGGCCAGAGCGAGCCCGACCGCCCCGCCGAGGGACACCCCGGCATAGAGCACCATGCCGGTGGCACGGTCACGGGCCGACTCGGTTGCAGCGATGACCGCTTGGGCCAGGTCGGCGACGGTGAAGGGCTCGTCGTAGGGCGCGGTGTCACCGTGGCCCGGCAGGTCCCACCCGATCACGGTGAGGTCCAGCGGCAGGTGTGTCACGCAGGGCGCCCAGAGTGGCGCGATCGCCGTGCCGAGCGCGGGACCGACGATGAGCAGGGCCCCGGGATGCTCCGGGGCCCGCAACTGTGTCAGGGCCAGTGGGATGGTCATGGGTGGCCTCCTGGGTTGGGTCACGGTCACGGTCGTGAGCGCTGCCACGACGCGCTCGATGAGTCGCACAGGTCGGCCGTTCACCACACGGACCAGTGATTCGGTCGGCTCCTTTCACCGTAGTCGATCGGTCGCGAGCAGGAGAAGGCCACTTGGGTGGGTGGGTGGGGCATCGAGGCCGGCGGGTAGGGCCGACCCCGGGTACTGGGAGAGCCCGCCGCCCCGGGTGGGGGCGGCGGGCTCAGCGCGGTTCACGCAGCGAGCAGGCTCAGGCGCTCTCGCCGGTCTCGAGGAGGTCGCGGGTCTTGGTGAAGTCGAGCGGGATGCCCGGGCCCATCGTGGTGGAGACGGTGGCCTTCTCGATGTAGCGGCCCTTGGACGAGGACGGCTTGAGGCGCATGATCTCGTCGAGCGCAGCGGCGTAGTTCTCGACCAGCTTGGTCTCGTCGAAGGAGACCTTGCCGATGATGAAGTGCAGGTTCGCGTGCTTGTCGACACGGAACTCGATCTTGCCGCCCTTGATGTCGGACACGGCCTTGGCGACGTCCATCGTCACGGTGCCGGTCTTGGGGTTGGGCATCAGGCCACGGGGACCGAGGACCTTACCGAGACGACCGACCTTGCCCATCATGTCGGGCGTCGCGACGACGGCGTCGAAGTCGAGCCAGCCGCCGGCCACCTTCTCGAGCATGTCGTCGGAGCCGACGAAGTCGGCGCCGGCCTCGCGCGCCGCCTCGGCCTTTTCGGCGTTGGCGAAGACGAGGACCTTCGCGGTCTTGCCCGTGCCGTGCGGCAGGTTGACCGTGCCACGGACCGCCTGGTCAGCCTTGCGCGGGTCGACACCGAGGCGCATGGCGACCTCGACGGTCTCGTCGTACTTGGCCTTGGCGCTCTGCTTCGCGACGCGGACTGCCTCAAGCGGTGAGTAGACCTTGCCCGGCGTGATGAGTTCGGCCGCTGCGCGGTAGTTCTTGCTGCGCTTCATGATTGCTCCTTGGAGTGTGTAGTGGAGTCGTGGTGACGGACCAGCGCTGGCCCTCCCACGGAGCTGGGCGGCATACGGGCTGTATGCCGCTGGGCTCGCTTCCCGGGGCACCCGCCCTCGCTGTGGAGAGCGGGGGTCCCGGATGTTCGACCGGTAGCGGTCAGAACGAGGTTTCGATCCCCATCGAGCGAGCGGTGCCGGCGATGATCCGCGCCGCCATCTCCTCGTCGTGGGCGTTGAGGTCTTCCATCTTGGTGCGGGCGATCTCGAGGACCTGCTCGCGCGAGAGCTTCGCGACCTTGGTCTTGTTGGGCTCACCCGAGCCCTTGGCGACGCCAGCGGCCTTCTTGATCAGCTCGGCCGCCGGGGGCGTCTTGGTGATGAAGGTGAACGAGCGGTCTTCGTAGACCGTGATCTCGACCGGGACCACGTTGCCCCGCTGGGATTCCGTCGCGGCGTTGTAGGCCTTGACGAACTCCATGATGTTGACGCCGTGCTGGCCGAGGGCCGGGCCGACGGGAGGGGCCGGGGTGGCCGCGCCGGCCTGGATCTGCAGCTTGATGAAGCCGGAGATCTTCTTCTTCTTGGGGGGCATGATTGCCTTTCCTTCTGGTGTTGTGGACCGACGCCGTGGGCGATGACCCGGTTGCAGTGACCTCGCAGGGTGCCGCGTGGCCTGACGCCCTTCGCTCAGATCTTGGCGACCTGGGAGAAGGAGAGCTCGACCGGGGTCTCCCGGCCGAAGATGGAGACGAGCACCTTGAGCTTCTGGGACTCGGGGATGATCTCGGAGATCGTGGCCGGCAGGGTCTCGAAGGGGCCCTCCATGACCGTGACCGACTCGCCGACCTCGAAGTCGATGATGGCGGCGGGCTTGGAGGACGCAGACGCGCCGCCCCCGGTGCCATCCGCCAGGGTGGCGGCCTCGAAGCTCGGGGCGAGCATCGTGAAGACCTCATCGATCATGAGCGGCACCGGCTGGTGCGCGTTGCCGACGAAGCCGGTCACGCCAGGGGTGTGGCGCACCGCGCCCCAGCTCTCATCGGTCAGTTCCATCCGGACCAGGACGTAGCCGGGCATCCGGACCCGACGGACGAGCTTCTTCTGGCCGTTCTTGATCTCGGTGACCTCCTCCATGGGGACCTCGATCTCGAAGATGAAGTCCTCCATGTTCAAGGTCTGGATGCGCGTCTCGAGGTTGGCCTTCACGCGGTTCTCGTAGCCGGCGTAGGAGTGGACGACGTACCACTCACCGAACTTGGCCCGCAGCTCCGCCTTGAACTCGGCGACCGGGTCGACGACGGGGGCCGGGGTGGCGTCCCCCTCTTCCTCGTCCCGGGCGTCCTGCTCGGTCCCGACGGCGTCGTCTGCAGGCTGGTCCTCAGCAGGCCCGTCTGCCTCAGGAGCCTCGGCGCTCTCGCCCTCGACGACGCTCTCGCCCTCGGCGGCGCTCTCGGTGTCGGTGGCGCTCTCGGCGCCGGTCTCGAGGCTGGCGTCGAGGTCGGTGTCGGCGGCTACCTCGACGGTGGGGTCGGCGACCTCGGACTCGGTGCTCACAGCGCCCTCAGGGGCGAACTCGTCGGACACGCTTGACCTACTTCCTTGCTGGTGGTCCAGCCGCGTCGGGCTGGGGTAGTGCTGCGGAGACTCTCACGGAAGGACCGGACCTAGCCGGCGAACATCCACGTGATCAACCGGCTGAAACCGAAGTCCAGACCGGAGGTGATCGCCATCATGATGACGACGAAGACGATCACGACAGTGGTGTAGCGGACCAGTTCTGGCCCGGTCGGCCGGACCACCTTGCGCATCTCGTCGAGGATCTGACGGATGAAGAGCGAGATCGCTCCGAAGAAGCGTGACACAGGGCCGCCACCCGGGGCCTGGTCAGCCCGGTCGGAGCCGCGCTTGGCGCTCGTCTCGGTCACGATTCCTTCTGTCCGCGTGCTTTCCGCGTGGGTGGTCCGTCCGCGGAGGACGCGAACGTGATGCGCAGGGCAAGAGGGACTCGAACCCACAACCGCTGGTTTTGGAGACCAGTGCTCTACCAATTGAGCTATTGCCCTTCGCCCGGACCCGCGGGCCCCGGCGGGACGGCATGCGTCAGCATGGCCAGCGTGTACCGTCCGAAGAAAGAGCATACGGGACGGCGCGGATCATCGCGAACTGACCGCTGGCCCCCTCCCGGGCCGCGCGCCGGGCCAATGACTTCAGGG
>JBDTAU010000134.1:0-13928 GCA_039924465.1 Dermatophilaceae bacterium | reverse complement strand
GCCGATCATGATCGCCGGCGTCGCCACGGACACGATGGTCGAGTCCACCAGGATCATGAAGAACCCCAGCACCATGGCCCAGAGCGCTGGCCAGGGGCTGCGGTCGTCCTTCAGGTCCGTGCCCAGGTCGGCGGCCGGGCTCAGATGACGCCGAGCGCCAGGATCGCGTCGGCGATCTGCACGAACGAGGACGTGTTGGCACCCACGACGTAGTTGCCGGGGGCGTCGAACTCATCGGCACTGGCGGCACAGCGTTCGTGGATCCCGCGCATGATCTGGGCCAGCCGCTCCTCGGTGTGCTCGTGGGTCCACGAGTCACGCGAGGCGTTCTGCTGCATCTCGAGGGCCGAGGTGGCCACTCCCCCGGCGTTGGCGGCCTTGCCAGGCGCAAACAGCACGCCGGCGTCCTGCAGCACCTTGGTCGCGCTCGGTGTCGTCGGCATGTTGGCCCCCTCGGCGACGAGCGTGAGGCCATTCTTCACCAACCGGATCGCCGCATCCTCGTCGAGTTCGTTCTGGGTGGCACACGGCAGCGCGACATCGCAGTCGACGTCCCAGATGCTTCCATCCGCGACGTAGGTGGCCCCGGAGTGCTCATCGACGTAGTTGCTGATCCGTTCGCGCCGCACCTCCTTGAGGTCCTTGAGCAACTCGATGTCGAGACCGGACTCATCGACGACGTAGCCGCCGGAGTCAGAGCACGCGATCACGGTGGCGCCGTACTCCTTGGCCTTCTCGACCGCGTAGATGGCGACATTGCCCGAACCTGACACGACCAACCGCTTGCCGTCCAGGGAGTCGCCGCGGGCGCGGAGCATCTCCTCGGCGAAGAACACCACCCCGAAACCGGTCGCCTCCTTGCGCACGAGCGAGCCACCCCAGCCGAGACCCTTACCCGTCAGGACGCTCGACTCGTAGCGGTTGGTGATCCGCTTGTACTGGCCGAAGAGGTAGCCGATCTCGCGGCCGCCCACGCCGATGTCGCCGGCCGGGACGTCCGTGTACTCACCGATGTGCCGGTAGAGCTCTGTCATGAAGGACTGGCAGAATGCCATCACCTCGCGGTCGCTGCGACCCTTGGGGTCGAAGTCACTGCCACCCTTGCCACCACCGATCGGCATCCCGGTCAGGGCGTTCTTGAAGATCTGCTCGAAACCGAGGAACTTGATGATGCCGAGGTTGACGCTCGGGTGGAAGCGGAGGCCGCCCTTGTAGGGCCCGAGAACCGAGCTGTACTCGACGCGGAAGCCGCGGTTGATCTCGGTCCCGCCTGCGTCGTTGACCCACGGGACCCGGAAGATGACCTGCCGCTCCGGCTCGCACAGCCGCTCCAACACCTTCGACTCGGCATACTCCGGGTGCTTGCGCACGACCGGGGCCAGCGACTCGAAGACCTCGAGGACGGCCTGGTGGAACTCCTGCTCGCCGGGATTGCGCCGCAGCACGACCTCGTAGATGTCCTGCAGGTGCGGGTCCAGGATCGTCATCAGATCTCCTCGTTGGGGGGCACGTCATCTTTCACCGAGTTGGCTCGCCGACGCGGTCACGTCCGCATCACGGACGGATCGTCTCACTTGCTGGCACGTCAGCGGACCAGCTCGGCGTCGGGAAGGAGGCTCGACGGCATACGTTATAGGGGTGGGCTGAGCGGCTCTGGGGTGGGCTCAGCCGATCGGGGCGAACGGCACACCCGCGGCAGCCAGTGCGGCCGCACCGCCGTCGAGGGCGGTGAGGATCCACAGCCCCTGATCGCGCACGGCGACCGAGTGCTCCCAGTGGGAGGATCGCGACCCATCGGTGGTCACCACGGTCCAGTCGTCGGCCAGGACTCTCGTGTCGACCGTCCCCAGCGTCACCATCGGCTCGATCGCCCCGGTGAACCCGTTGACCAGCTTGGGCCCGGTCTCACTGGCCGCGTAGTTGGGGATCTGCGGGTCCATGTGCATCTCGGTCCCGATGCCATGCCCGACGTACTCGTCGATGATCCCGTAGGTGTGGCCATCCCGGTCCGCGGCCGCGCGCACGCTGGCCTCCACGGCATCCCCCACGGCGTAGAGGCGACCACCCACCTGCATGGCGGCGATCCCGGCATAGAGAGAGGCCTCGGTGGCCGTCGAGAGGTCAAGGTCAGCGGGATCAGCGGCGTCGGGCCCGCCGACGATCGCGGTGATGGCCGCGTCCCCGTTCCAGCCCTTGACCTCAGCGCCGCAGTCGATCGACAGGAGGTCCCCGTCGCGCAGGATCACCGTGCTGTCCGGGATCCCGTGCACGACCTGCTCGTTGATGCTCGTGCAGAGGGTGTGGCGGTAGCCCGGCACCAGCTGGAAGTTGGGGATGCCGCCGTGGCTGCGGATGAAGTCCTCGGCGAGCCGGTCCAGCTCGAGGGTGCTGGTGCCGTCGCGGATCTCACCCCGCAGCATGTCGAGGGTGCGTCCGACGAGCAGCCCGGCCTCACGCATGAGGAGGAGTTGCTCGTCGGTGCGACCCGTCAGTTTGCGGCGTCCGAACATGGCGTGAACTCCTGCGCTCAGACGGGCGTCGGGAGGGCTGCGATGATCCGGTCGGTGACCTCGTCGACCTGCCCCATCCCATCGACCTGGACGAGGAGCTGCGCTGCCGCGTAGTGCTCCGCCAGCGGTGCGGTCTCCTTGCGGTAGAGCGCCTGCCGATCCCGGATCACTGACTCCGTGTCGTCCGACCGGCCCTCGGTCTCGGCCCGCTTGAGCAGTCGCTCGACGACGGCGTCCTCATCGACCGTGAGCTCCAGGACGGCGTCCAGGGCATGACCGTCCTGGGCCAGCATCGTGTCCAGGGCTGCTACCTGACCGGCGGTGCGTGGGTAGCCGTCGAGGAGGAATCCGTCGGCGGCGTCGTCCCACTGGAGCCGGTCGGCCACGATCTCGTTGGTGACCTGGTCCGGGACGTAGCCGCCTGCGGCGAGGATCTGCTCGACCTGCTGCCCGAGCGGGGTGCCACCCTTGATGTTGGCCCGGAAGATGTCTCCTGTCGAGATGGCGGGGATCGACAGGCGCTCGCAGATCCGGGCGGCCTGGGTGCCCTTGCCGGCCCCGGGGGGCCCGAGGATGATCAGGCGCACGGCTGCTCCTCCTGAGGGTGGGGAGCGCGGCAACTGGCTGTGTGTCGTGACATCAGCGGAGGAACCCTTCGTAGTGGCGCTGCTCGAGTTGCGCCTCGATCTGTTTGACGGTCTCGAGCCCGACACCGACGATGATGATGATCGAGACACCACCGAACGGGAAGTTCTGATTGGCACCGATCAAGACCAACGCGACGAGCGGGATCAGCGAGACGACGGTCAGATAGATGGCGCCCACCACCGTGATTCGGTTGAGGACGTACCTGAGGTACTCGGCCGTGGGTCGCCCGGCCCGAATCCCTGGGATGAAGCCGCCGTACTTCTTCATGTTGTCAGCGACTTCGATGGGGTTGAACGTGATCGAAACATAGAAGAAGGTGAAGAAGAGGATGAGGCCGGCATACGTGGCCGCATAGACGACGGTGTCGCCCCCCTGGAAGTTGTCCCGGACCCACATGGCCCAGCCCGGGCCGGTCCCGTCGGGCTTGATGCTGAACTGGGTCGCCAGCGTCGGTAGCGCCAACAGCGAGGAGGCGAAGATGACCGGGATCACGTTGGCCATGTTGACCTTGAGCGGGATGTAGGTCGACGTGCCGCCGTAGGTCTTGCGGCCCACCATGCGCTTGGCGTACTGCACGGGGATGCGACGCATCGACTGCTCGACGTAGACGACCGCCGCGATGATGAAGAAGCCCAGGAACATCACGCCGACGAAGGTCCCCCAGCCGTTGTTCTGCTTGATCTGCCACAGCGAGCCCGGGAAGGCAGAGGCGATCGAGAGGAAGATCAGCAGGGACATACCGTTGCCGACGCCCTTGTCCGTCACGAGTTCGCCGAACCACATGATCAGGCCGGTGCCCGCCGTCATGGTCAGCACCATGATGACGATCGTCGCCATGGAGGAGTCGACGAGGATGTTGTCACAGCCGGCCCCGAAGAGCGCCGAGGGGTTGCGGGCGAAGGTCACCAGGGTGGACGACTGGAGTATCGCCAGGCCGATCGTCAGGTAGCGCGTGTACTGCGTCATCTTGGTCTGGCCGGCCTGTCCCTCCTCCTTCAGGGCCTCGAAGCGAGGAATGACCACGGTCAACAACTGCACGATGATGCTCGCGGTGATGTAGGGCATGATCCCGAGCGCGAAGACCGACAACTGCAGCAGCGCGCCGCCGCTGAAGAGGTTGGCCATGCTGAGCAGACCGCTCTTGTCCGCTCCACCCGTCGCCTGGCTGTTGGCCAGGCAGGCCTGGACCAACGGATAACTCACGCCGGGCGTCGGCATCTGCGAGCCCAGCCGGAACAGGGCCATGATCCCGAGCGTGAACAGCAGCTTCTTGCGCAGGTCCGGGGTACGGAACGCGCGAGCGAAAGCGGCAAACACTGGTCCTCCTGATGGCCACGCGGTAGCGCGGCATTGTCAGGACTCCGCTTGGAAGATTAACTCAACAGCGCAACGCCCCGAACCCCTACCCCAGTGGTCGACATCACGTCGGCCACCGTGGCAGGCGCCCGGGGCGCTGCGGCTACACGATGCGTTGGAGGCTCACTCGCTCGCGGCGAGCGCCTTGACCGAGCCGCCAGCGGCCTCGATCTTCTCCTTGGCGGAGGTCGAGAACCGGTGGGCCTCAACCTGCACCTTGATGGAGATCTCGCCGGTACCGAGCACCTTGACCGGGAATCCCTCGCGGACCGCTCCCTTGGCAACCAGGTCCGCCACCGCAATCTGCCCGCCCTCGGGGAAGAGGACCTGCAGCCGGTCCAGGTTGACCACCTGGTACTCGGTGCGGAACGGGTTCTTGAAGCCACGCAGCTTCGGCAGACGCATGTGCAGCGGCATGGCGCCACCTTCGAAACGCGCCGGAACCTGGTAGCGCGCCTTGGTGCCCTTGGTGCCACGACCGGCAGTCTTGCCCTTGGAGCCCTCGCCACGACCCACGCGGGTCTTGGCGGTCTTGGCCCCAGGGGCGGGACGCAGGTGGTGGACCTTGAGAGCGGACTCGGCCTTGGCCGGCTGGTCCGTCTTGCTCTTGTTGTCCGTTGCCATGGTCAGTCAACCTCCTCGACAGCGACCAGGTGGGTCACGGTCTTGACCATCCCGCGGATCTCGGGGCGGTCCTCCTTGACGACGACGTCGCCAATGCGCTTCAGACCGAGGCTGCGCAGCGTGTCACGCTGGTTCTGCTTGCCACCGATCTCGGAACGGGTCTGGGTCACCTTGAGACGCGCCATCAGACACCTGCCTTGTCGGCAGCCTTGGCCTCGGCGAGGCCAGCGGCACGGGCCCGGAGCATGGCGGCCGGGGCCACCTCCTCCAGGGTCTTGCCACGGCGAGCCGCCACCGACTCGGGTGGCTCGAGCTCGCGCAGGGCCTGGGCCGTGGCGTGCACGATGTTGATGGCGTTGTCCGAACCCAGCGACTTCGACAGGACGTCGTGGATGCCGGCGCACTCCAGCACGGCGCGCACCGGTCCACCGGCGATGACACCGGTACCGGGAGCGGCCGGGCGCAGCAGGACGACTCCCGCTGCGGCCTCACCCTGAACCGGGTGCGGGATGGTGCCCTGGATGCGCGGGACCTTGAAGAAGTTCTTCTTGGCCTCCTCGACACCCTTGGCGATGGCCGCGGGAACTTCCTTGGCCTTGCCGTAGCCGACACCCACGGTGCCGTCCCCGTCGCCAACGACGACGAGGGCGGTGAAGCTGAAGCGACGTCCACCCTTGACGACCTTGGAGACGCGGTTGATCGTCACGACGCGCTCGACGTACTGGCTCTTCTCGGCCTCACGGTTGTCACGACCGCCGCGGCGGTCCTGACGCTCGCCGCCGCCGCCGCTGCCAGTGGCGGGGCCGGAGCCTCGACGCTGCTGTCCGGGCATCAGATGTTCCTCATCTCAACAATTGCCTTCACGAAGTTACTCACAGGGCCAGCCCACCTTCACGGGCACCCTCAGCGATGGCCGCGACGCGACCGTGGTACTTGTTGCCACCACGGTCGAACACGACGGCTTCGACGCCGGCGTCCTTGGCGCGGGCTGCGACGAGTTCGCCGACCCGCTTGGCCTTGGCGGTCTTGTCGCCCTCGAAGGAGCGCAGGTCCGCCTCCATCGTCGACGCGGACACGACGGTCTTGCCCACCGTGTCGTCAACGACCTGGACGAACAGGTGCCGACTGGAGCGGGAGACGACCAGACGAGGCCGGGCTGCGGTGCCGGCGATCTTCTTGCGACCACGCGCCTGGCGACGAATGCGGGCGGCGGACTTGCTCTTGCCGCGCTTGATGATCATTGCCATGGCTTACTTACCGGCCTTTCCGACCTTGCGACGGATCTGCTCGCCCGCGTAGCGAACACCCTTGCCCTTGTACGGGTCGGGCTTGCGCAGCTTGCGGATGTTCGCCGCGACCTCACCGACGAGCTGCTTGTCGATGCCTTGCACCGAGAAGCGGGTCGGGTTCTCGACGGCGAAGTTGATGCCGTCGGGAGCCTCGATGATGACCGGGTGCGAGAATCCGAGGGAGAACTCGAGGGTCGAGCCCTTCGCGGCGACACGGTAACCCGTGCCGTGGATCTCCAGCTTCTTTTCGTAGCCCTCGGTGACACCGAGGACCATGTTGTTGATCAGCGAGCGGGTCAGCCCGTGGCGCGAGCGTGAGTCACGCTCGTCGTCGGGGCGCTTGACCTCGAGGGCCGAATCGCCCTGCTCGACCGTGATCGGCTCGGGAACGGTCAGGTGAAGCTCACCCTTCGGACCCTTGACGGTGATGGCCTGGCCATCCACCTTGACGTCCACGCCCGAGGGGATGGAGACCGGGAGTCGTCCAATACGCGACATGTCAGCCTCTCCTTACCAGACGTAGGCGAGGACTTCCCCACCCACGCCCTTCTCGTGTGCCTGCCGGTCCGTCAGGAGACCCGACGACGTCGACAGGATGGCGACCCCGAGCCCACCGAGAACCCGTGGAAGGTTCGTCGACTTGGCGTAGACGCGCAGTCCGGGCTTGCTCACGCGTCGCACACCGGCGATCGAGCGCTCGCGGTTCGGACCGTACTTGAGGTCGATGGTCAGCGTCTGGCCGACCTCCGCTGCCTCGATCTTCCAGGAGGCGATGTAGCCCTCTGATTCGAGGATCTCGGCAATGTTCTGCTTGAGTTTTGAATACGGCATGGAGACAACGTCGTGGTGCGCCGAGTTGGCGTTCCGGACGCGGGTCAGCATGTCCGCAATCGGGTCAGTCATGGTCATTTGGGCTCTCCGCCCTTCCTCACCGGGGTTTCGGCCTGCGAGCTGTGTGCTGCTCGGCCGACCTTCGGTGTCTTTTGCTGATGGGGAGTCACGCAGGTTCTTCGGGATGCTCGAGGGCGCGGGCCCGACAGGGCCGTGCGCTCCCGAGCGTTGGGTCTACCAGGAGCTCTTGGTCACGCCCGGCAGTTCGCCGGCGTGCGCCATCTCGCGCAGGCAGATGCGGCACAGGCCGAACTTGCGATACACCGAGTGCGGGCGACCGCACTTCTGGCAGCGCGTGTAGGCGCGGACCTTGAACTTCGGCTTCCGGTTCGCCTTGTTGATCAACGCGGTCTTGGCCATGTCAGTTCTCCTTGAAGGGGAAGCCGAGCGCCTTGAGAAGCGCGCGACCCTCGTCATCATTGGTCGCCGTGGTGACCACGGTGATGTCCATGCCCCGGACCCGGTCGATCTTGTCCTGGTCGATCTCGTGGAACATCGACTGTTCGGTCAGGCCGAACGTGTAGTTGCCGTTGCCGTCGAACTGCTTCGGCGACAGGCCTCGGAAGTCACGGATACGCGGGAGGGCGATGGAGACCAAGCGGTCGAGGAACTCCCACATGCGGGCCCCGCGCAGCGTCGTGTGGGCGCCGATCGGCATCCCCTCACGCAGCTTGAACTGGGCGATCGACTTGCGGGCCTTGGTCACGATCGGCTTCTGGCCGGTGATGGCCGTGAGGTCACGGACAGCGCCCTCGATGAGCTTGCTGTCCTTGGCCGCGTCACCGACGCCCATGTTGACGACGACCTTGACGACGCCGGGCACCTGCATGGTGTTGTCGTAGGCGAACTCGCCGAAGAGGGCGGACTTGATCTCGTCCTCGTAGCGCTGCTGCAGGCGCGGCTTGGTGATGGTGTCAGTCATTGTCACAGGTCCTTGTCCGACTTGACGGCAACGCGAACCCGGGACGCCTTCTGGCGACCGTTTCGCTCCACCGTCTCGACCCGCGTCTTGATGCGGGTCGGCTTCTTGGAGTCCGGGTCAACGATGGCCACGTTGCTCACGTGGATCGCCGCTTCGGTGTGGGTCAGCCCACCCGTCCGGGTGCCACGCGCCGTAGCGCTGGCCTTGACGTGCTTGGTGACGCGGTTGATGCCCTCGACCAGCACACGCTGCCTCTCGGGGTAGACCGCGATGACCTTGCCCTGCTTGCCCCGGTCGCCGCCGTTCTTCTGGCTGCGGCCCGAGATGACCTGGACGAGGTCACCCTTCTTGATCTTCATCTTGACGGTCGACATGGTCACACCACCTCCGGTGCCAGCGAGATGATCTTCATGAACTTCTTCTCACGCAACTCGCGACCGACCGGACCGAAGATGCGGGTCCCACGCGGGTCGCCATCAGCCTTGAGGATCACTGCGGCGTTCTCGTCGAACTTGATGTAGGAACCGTCGACCCGGCGGCGCTCCTTGACGGTACGAACGATGACGGCCTTGACGACCTCACCCTTCTTGACGTTGCCACCGGGGATGGCGTCCTTGACGGTTGCGACGATCGTGTCACCGATGCCGGCATATCGACGGCCCGATCCGCCGAGAACACGGATGCAAAGGATCTCCTTGGCACCGGTGTTGTCGGCGACGCGCACTCGCGACTCCTGCTGAATCACTGTCTAACTCCTGTCGTCGTGCTGGTTCTCACGAAAGAACCGCGCTCAGCGCGCTTCTTTCGTAAGCCTTGCCGAACTGAATGTGATCGTGGTCTTGGTAGGGGCCCAGCGGCCTACGCGGACGTAAGCCACCTGGTCCCGCTCCCCAACCACACGGGCGGTTGGGGGGCAGTCGGGGGGGTAGGCCCGGGAGGGGCCGAACCCACCGACTATTTGGCCTTCTCGAGGATCTCGGCGATGCGCCAGCGCTTCGTCGCGGAGAGCGGACGCGTCTCCATGATCAGCACGCGGTCGCCGATTCCGGCTTCGTTCTTCTCGTCGTGCACCTTGACCTTGCTGGTGCGGCGGATGACCTTGCCGTAGAGCGCGTGCTTGACGCGGTCTTCGACCTCGACGACGACGGTCTTGTCCATCTTGTCGCTGACGACGTAGCCCTGGCGGGTCTTGCGGAACTTGCGCTCGGCCGCCTCTTCGTTCGCCTGCTCGGACACTGATGCAGTGTTCTCGCTCATGCCTTGGCCTCCTCGTCAGCCTTTTTGGCCTTCTTGTCGGCCTTCTTGTCCGCCGTGACCGGCGCGGGCGCCGGAGCCGCAGCGATACCGAGTTCACGCTCACGCATCTCGGTGTAGATCCGCGCGATGTCCTTCTTGACCGCGCGCAGACGACCATGGTTGTCCAGCTGGCCGGTGGCCGACTGGAAACGCAGGTTGAACAGTTCTGCCTTGGCCTTCTTCAGCTCGTCGAGCAGGTGCGCGTCATCCAGACCACGCAACGCCTCGGAGGCCAGGTCCTTGGTTCCGACTGCCATCAGATGTCACCACCCTCACGCTGAACAAAGCGGCACTTCATGGGGAGCTTGTGCATCGCGAGGCGCAACGCCTCACGTGCGACCGGCTCGGTCACACCGGAGATCTCGAACATCATCCGACCCGGCTTGATGTTGGCCACCCACCACTCGGGCGACCCCTTACCGGACCCCATGCGGGTTTCGGCCGGCTTCTTCGTGAGCGGACGGTCCGGGTAGATGTTGATCCAGACCTTTCCGCCACGCTTCATGTAGCGGGTCATCGCGATACGAGCGGACTCGATCTGACGGTTGGTCACGTAGGCCGGCTCGAGGGCCTGGAGGCCGTACTCGCCGAACGTGATCTTGGTGCCACCCTTGGCCGCGCCGTGGCGGTTCGGGTGGTGTTGCTTACGGTGCTTGACTCGACGTGGAATCAACATGGTCAGGCCTGCGCATTCTCGGTGCTCGTCGAAGCCTGAGCAGCGCCTGCCTCGGCTCCGGTGTCGGAAGCGGCCGGAGCCGACGTGCCGACGGTGTCATTACGGCGGGTCCGGTTGGGACGGTCGCCACTGTCGCGACGCGGGCCACGGGACGGACGCGGCGCGGCGGCCTGCTGGGCAGCCAGCTCCTTGGCCGTCATGTCGCCCTTGTAGATCCACACCTTGACGCCGATGCGGCCAAACGTCGTACGCGCCTCGTAGAAGCCGTAGTCGATCTGAGCGCGCAGCGTGTGCAGCGGGACCCGACCCTCGCGATAGAACTCGGTCCGGCTCATCTCGGCGCCGTTGAGGCGGCCCGACACCTGGACGCGGATGCCCTTGGCACCGGCGCGCGTGGCGGACTGCATGCCCTTGCGCATGGCGCGACGGAAGGAGACGCGGGCAGCAAGCTGCTCGGCGACACCCTGGGCGACCAGCTGAGAGTCGATCTCGGGGTTCTTGACCTCGAGGATGTTCAGCTGGACCTGCTTGCCGGTGAGCTTCTCGAGCTCGCCACGGATGCGGTCGGCCTCGGCGCCTCGGCGACCGATGACGATGCCCGGACGAGCCGTGTGGATGTCCACCCGGACCCGGTCCCTGGTGCGCTCGATCTCGACCTTGGAGATACCGGCCCGCTCCAGGCCCTTTTCCATCAGGCGACGGATGGCGACATCTTCCTTGACGTAGTCGCGGTAGCGCTGGCCCTCCTTGGTGGAGTCAGCGAACCAGCGGCTGCGGTGATCCGTGGTGATGC
Source organism: Dermatophilaceae bacterium (assembly GCA_039924465.1). Lineage (GTDB taxonomy): Bacteria > Actinomycetota > Actinomycetes > Actinomycetales > Dermatophilaceae > JAKDLQ01. The sequence goes on along the minus strand of JBDTAU010000134.1, from coordinate 2,923 downwards.
CCAGACGGAAGCCGTGGGGGTTGACCTTCTGGCCCATGGTCAGCGGCCTCCCTTCCCGTTATTGGATTTGTCGGGCTGCGCGACGACCACCGTGATGTGGCTCGTGCGCTTGTTGATACGTCCGGCGCGGCCCTGGGCCCGCGGACGGAAGCGCTTCATCGTCGGACCCTCGTCGACGAAGGCCTCACGGATGACGAGGGTGCGCTCGTCAAAGGCGAGCGACTCCTTGTCGGCCTTGACCCGAGCGTTCGCGATGGCGCTCTCGAGCACCTTCTTGATCGGCTCGGAGGCGGCCTGGGGGGCGAACGTGAGCACCGTGAGGGACTCCGCTGCACCCTTGCCGCGGATCAGGTCCACGATGCGGCGCGCCTTCTGCGGGGTGACCCGCACGTGCCGCGCCGAAGCCTTGGCTTCCATGACAACTTCCTTGCCCGGTGTTGATGTGGTTGCAGTGGCCATCAGCGACGACGACCCTTCTTGTCATCCTTGATGTGACCCCGGAACGTGCGGGTCGGCGCGAACTCGCCGAGCTTGTGGCCGACCATCGACTCGGTGACGAACACCGGGACGTGCTTGCGGCCGTCGTGGACGGCGAACGTGTGGCCGAGCATGTCCGGGCTGATGACCGAACGGCGCGACCAGGTCTTGATGACGGTCTTGGTTCCCGCTTCGTTCTGGGCGTCCACCTTCTTTTGAAGGTGGTCGTCGATGAAGGGGCCCTTCTTTAGGCTACGAGGCATTCCAAAGGCTCCTTATCAGCGCTTCTTGCCAGTACGACGGCGACGAACAATGAGCTTGTCGCTTTCCTTGTTGCCCTTACGGGTGCGGCCCTCGGCCTGACCCCAAGGGCTGACGGGGTGACGTCCACCGGACGTCTTGCCCTCTCCACCACCGTGCGGGTGATCGACCGGGTTCATCGCGACACCACGGACGGACGGGCGCTTGCCCTTCCAACGCATGCGGCCGGCCTTGCCCCAGTTGATGTTGCTCTGCTCGGCATTGCCGACCTCACCGATGGTGGCGCGGCAGCGCGCGTCCACGTTACGGATCTCCCCGGACGGCATACGCACCTGGGCGTAGGAACCTTCCTTGGCGACGAGCTGGACGCGAGCACCAGCAGAGCGGGCGATCTTCGCGCCGCCCCCGGGCCGCAGCTCGATGGCGTGGATGACGGTACCGACGGGGATGTTGCGCATCGGCAGCGAGTTGCCCGGCTTGATGTCGGCCCCGGGGCCGTTCTCGATCAGGTCGCCCTGCTTGAGCTTGTTCGGCGCCAAGATGTAGCGCTTCTCGCCATCGGCGTACTGCACGAGGGCGATGCGCGCCGTGCGGTTGGGGTCGTACTCGATGTGAGCGACCTTGGCCGGCACGCCGTCCTTGTCATGGCGACGGAAGTCGATGACGCGATAGGCACGCTTGTGCCCGCCACCGATGTGACGAGTCGTGATCCGACCCGCGTTGTTGCGTCCACCGGTCTTGCTCAGCGGACGGACCAGCGACTTCTCGGGCGTGGAACGCGTGATCTCGACGAAGTCGGCGACCGACGAGCCGCGTCGGCCCGGTGTGGTCGGCTTGTACTTACGGATACCCATATTCGTGTGTCCTTACGATTCTTCGTCGATCTCAGGCGCCGGCACCGAAGATGTCGATCGAACCCTCGCGGAGGGAGACGATCGCACGCTTGGTGTCCTTGCGCTTGCCGAGGCCGAAACGGGTGCGTCGCGTCTTGCCCCGACGGTTCAGGGTGTGCACCGAGTCGACCTTGACCTTGAAGATCTGCTCGATGGCGATCTTGATCTCGGTCTTGTTCGCACGCGGGTCGACGATGAAGGTGTACTTGCCCTCATCGAGGAGCGCGTACGACTTCTCCGAGACGACCGGCGCGATCAGGATGTCGCGGGGGTCCTTGGTGTGAATGCTCACTTCTCGTCCTCCTCGTTCGCTGCGACGGACGCAGCGGACCCGGCCTCGACGAAGCCAGCAGCCTGGGCGGCCTCGCTGGTCTGGAACCAGACCTCGGCGACCGTGGCGTCATACCAGCGCCCACCCGGGGCGTGGTACTTCATCGAATCCTTGTTGCCCTTGATGGTGAAGCCCTCCGGGGCGGAGCCGTCCTCGAGAGGAGCAGCGGAGCCTTCGTAGTCGTCGGCGACAAGCGCCGCGGGCTCGGTGGCTGCGGACTCGTCGGGCGCAGCGGCACCCGTGGTGTCATCGGCGACAGCGACAGCGACGTCATCGGTCAGCGTGAGCTTCGCGTCCGCCTTGACCGGTCCTGCGACGAACGCGTCGAGGGCAGCCTGGGTGAACACGATGTCGTCGGCGCACAGCACGTCGTAGGTGTTGAGCTGGTCGGAGACGAGCACGTGCACGTTGGGCAGGTTGCGCACCGACTGGAACGCCGCCTCGTTGCCCCGCTCGAGGACGACGAGCATGTTCTTGCGCTCGGTCAGCCCGGACAGGGCTGCGGCTGCGGCCTTGGTTGAGGCCTTCTCGCCGAACACCAGGGAGTCGATGACGTGGATGCGGTCGTGGCGAGCACGGTCCGACAGGGCGCCACGCAGCGCGGCGGTCTTCATCTTCTTGGGGGTCCGCTGCGAGTAGTCACGCGGCTTGGGACCGTGGACGACGCCACCGCCGGCGAACTGCGGAGCACGCGTCGAGCCCTGACGGGCGCGGCCGGTGCCCTTCTGGCGGTAAGGCTTGCGGCCACCGCCCCGGACCTCGGCCCGGGTCTTCGTCGAGGCGGTGCCCGCACGAGCTGCTGCGAGCTGGGCCACGACAACTTGGTGGATCAGCGGGACGTTGGTCTGGACATCAAAAATCTCGGCAGGAAGGTTCAGCGTCTTCGGAGCCATGGTGATCACGCACCCTTCGCGGCCGTGCGGATCAGGACGATGCCGCCACGGGGGCCGGGGACGGCACC
>JBDTAU010000133.1:0-3647 GCA_039924465.1 Dermatophilaceae bacterium | reverse complement strand
CAGAGCTGTCGATGTCGACGAATTGCGGCTGATCGTTGAGCGCGGCCGGGCACGGCGCACCGTGGATGCGCGGCCTGTGGATGAGATCCTCGGCTACGACGAGCACGGGCTACCGTCCTGACATGGTCGTCGACACCTCAGTGCTCGCCGCAATCGTCCTGGGCGAGCCCGACGCCGAGCGCTATCTCGCGGCCCTGGCCGGCGCCGACGACGGCATTCACGTCGCAGCCGTGACAGCCGTCGAGGCCGCCATCGTCGTGGAGGCGCGCCAGGGGCCGGACGCGGCACGAGACCTCGACCTCCTGCTGCGTCGGCTCGACGCCGTCGTCACAGTTTGCGACTCGGAGCAGGTCACGGCCGCGATCACCGCCTGGCGCCGGTTCGGCAAGGGCCGGCACCCAGCCGCGCTCAACCTTGGCGACTGCTTCTCGTATGCCCTCGCCCGGACGAGTGACGAAGACCTGCTCTTCAAGGGCGACGATTACTCACAGACTGACGTGCGGGCCGTGGCGGGGTGAGCCCAGCGGCAGAGAGGCTCGTCGAGTCAGGGCGTCTTCTCGACCCCGATCATGCGGTCCGTGTCGCCTGCTCCCACTCGTCGCCGGTATGGATCTGCCTGAGCTCGGTCCCGGGCGCCACGGGACCGGTGTCGGTCTCGACGATCGTGGCTGGCTCACCTGTCAGGGTGATGTCTACGCCGACGTCGAAGCCGCGCTCGTGCCACCCGGAGCGATCGGCATCGACATCGAGGATGCCGAACGTGCGGTGTCCGGCCTCCGGCAACTCCGCCTCGAACCTGTCGATCCAGTGGTCGACGTCGCCCGGTCGGGCGCTCTCGAGGAGCAGGAAGTTGCCCCACCAGAAGGTCGGGTTGCTCTCGGTGCGGACGACGAGGTGGTCGCCGTGGTCGGTGATGGTCGCGCCCTGCAGCTCGAGCAGGGCCAGGTCGGTCCGCATTCCCACCGAGTCGATCCGCATGCCCGCCAGCGTAGGACCTTGCAATCAAGTGCGCCCGAACCCTCTTGTGCAGCAGCCGGGGGGCCTTTCGCCTCGGCAGCGACAACCTCGCGACCAAGGTGCTGCTGCGCATGGTCACCCTCGAGGCCGTGGCCCGCACAGCGGCATACCTCGGGCTGGTGGACACCGCGCTGAACGACCAGGTCCGCGACGAGCGGGGACCCGACCACCCGACCACCCTCTCGACCGGGACCGCCGCCGAGCTGTGCGCGCCGATGACCCGGCTCGCGAGGGGCGCCGCGGTCGGCGAGGAAGCGGGTTCGCTGGTGCAGCAATGGCTCTCGGCCTGCGTCGACGGTCGGGCGCGCGGTCGTCGACCACGCCGGGCTCGACCCGCTCGCCAACCCACGACTCGACGAGGTTCGTTTGCCGGCCCGATCCGGCACCCCTGCGCCGTGTTGCCTCAGTCGCCCATCTCGCACAAAACGGCCCCGCACCGCCGCAGCCGTGGCCTAGGCTGACCTCGATGTCGACTCAGCCTCCCCCCAGCAGCCTCCCCGCCATCGGTGTGACTCACCGCTCGCTCCGGGAGCAGGTCGCGGACGCCATCCGAGAGCGGATCGCCACCGGCGAGCTCCCTCCCGGCACGTGGCTGGTCGAGCGCACCCTGGCTGCCGAGCTGCAGGTGTCTCGGGTTCCGGTCCGCGACGCACTGCACCTGCTCAAGGGCGAAGGATTCGTCACCGAAGTGCCGGGCCGCGGCGTGATCGTGACCCGGCTCTCCGGCACCGACGTCACCGAGCTGTTCGATGTCCGGGAGGCACTCGAGGTGCTCACCGTCCGGCTCGCCACGCAGCACGCCGACGCCACAGAGGTCGCGCGGCTCAAGGAACGGCTCGACGCCTCGGCGGAGGCGATCCAGGCGGAAGACTCGGCGGCGATCGGCCGGTGCAACCAGGACTTTCATGATGCCATCACCGCGATGGCCCACAATGAGTTGCTCGCCTCGTTGCTGGAGCCCCTGGAGGGCCGGCTGCACTGGCTGCTTCGCCAGAACACGGATCCCCATCTCCTTCACGAGGAGCATGTGGCGCTCTATGAGGCGATCGCGGCCGGCGACCCGGAGGCTGCGGCCCGGTCCTCCCTCTCGCACGTGCAGACCTCACGCACCATCTGCCTCGACCTGCTGGACGCCCACCCGCCGACCTGACCGCTCGCGGCGCCGACCTGCTCTGCGCCGACCTGCTCTGCGCCCACCTACTCTGCGGGGAGCACCAGGCTGAAGGTCGCACCGCCGCCCGGGGTGTCGCTCACGTCGAGCCGACCGCCGTGGGATCGCACGATCTGGGTGACGAGGGCCAGCCCGAGCCCGACCCGGCGGTGGCTGCCGTCGTTGCGCGCTCTGGCAAACCGGTGCGTCAGCTGGTCCAGGTCGCTCGTCTCGACCCCGGCCCCGTGGTCGATGACGTCGACCCGCACGTCGGGGCCGGCCCGGGCGAGGCCGACGGTCACGGTCGATGCCACGGACGAGTGGGCGATCGCGTTGTCGATGAGGGCCACGAGCGCGCGCCGCAGGCTCGAGGAGACGCCAGCCACCACGAGGTCCGGCCCCGCCGGAGCGGTCGCCGCGGTGAGATGCACTCCCGACTCAGCGGCATACGGCTCCAGGGAGATCACGACCTCCGTCACCAGCGCGCCGACGTCGACGCTGTCGCGCTCTGCCTCGCCGTGCTCGAGCTGGGCGGAGAGCAGCAGGTCGGCGAGGATGCCTGCCATCGCCTTGGTGTCCACGATGAGCTGGTCGGCCTCCGCCCGGGTCGCGCTCGGCGTCCCGGCCGGGAGGTGGCGCCGGAGCATCTGGGCGCGGGTGCTGATCACGGCGAGTGGGGTGCGCAGCTCGTGGCTCGCATCCGCCACGAACTGGCGCTGCAGGTCGAGCGCCTCCGCGAGCGGCCGGACCGCGCGACGGCCGGCCAGCAGCCCGGTCAGAGCCGCCAGGAGGACGCCGATGCCACCGGCGATGGCCGCCGAGCTGATCAGGCGACGCTCCTGCTCGCTGTGCAGCCGCATGTCATAGACCGCGACGAAGGTGCGCTCCCCCCGCTGCGCGACCCAAGCTGGCCACGAACGACCATCGGCCAACAGGCTCGTCTCGCCGGAGGAGCCGGTCACGACCCCAGACCGGCCCACCAACACGGCAGCCTCCCCGACCGCGGAGGGCGTCCCCGCTGTCAGCCTCGGGGTGGGACCGGAGACGTCGACCAGCCAGACACCAGGCGGGGCGTCGACGACGTCGTCGGCCGTGAGTGCCGCTGTCTCGACGCGGCTCGTGATCTCGCCGAGTTGCTGCCGGTCAAAGATGAAGCCGGCCCCGATGATCACGAGCAGCGCCACGATCGCGGTCATGGCACCCACGCGAAGGGCCACCGATCGAGCCGCCCGCGCTATCGGGTCGGCTTGCCCCGCAAGGGGCTTCACGACCCCGAGCCCAGTCGGTAGCCGACGCCGTGCACGGTCTCGATGACCTGCTTGCCGAGCTTGCGGCGCAGGTAGTGGACATAGGTGTCGACGGCGCCGAGCGTGTCCGCGTGGTCGAAGGCCCGGTCGAACAGCTCCTCCCTGGTGAACACCCGGGACGGCCGGCGCGCCAGCGTCTCGAGCAGCAGCGCCTCCCGCCCCGACAGTTTGAC
>JBDTAU010000132.1:0-3234 GCA_039924465.1 Dermatophilaceae bacterium | reverse complement strand
CGATGCGCTGATCCGGCTGACCGCCGAAGCGCCCGGCGAGATCTCCATCGTCGCCATCGGGCCGCTGACCAACATCGCGATGGCGGCGGTCAAGGACCCCACCTTCGTGCGCAACGTCAAGCGCCTGGTCATCATGGGCGGATCGAACAACGGCCGCGGCAACATCACCGCTGCCGCCGAGTTCAACTTCTATGTCGATCCGCACGCAGCCAAGGTCGTGTTCGAGGCCGGCTTCACCGACATCGTCGTCGTGCCATGGGCACCGTTGACGCTGAATGACGCCGTCTTCAGCCGTGAGCAGCTGGCCGGGATCGAGGAGATCGGCACGCCGTTGGCGCGATTCTTCCTCACCGTGTGCGGCCCGACCCTCGCCTTTGACGAGAGCGTCGGGATCCCCGGCACCACGCACCCCGACTCCCTCTCGGTCGGGGTGCTGCTCCACCCCGAACTGGTGCTGCGCTCCTCGGAATACCACGTCGCGATCGAGGCCGACTCGCCGCTGACGCGTGGCTACAGCGCCATGTCCTGGGGCGTGCACGGACTCGAGGCCAATGCCACCGTGATCGAGCAGGTCGACGCGGCTGGCTTCCACGACTGGATCACCGGCCTGCTGGCGACCGAGACCGAGCCGAATCGCCCCTTCCGCGGGCTCTGACACGCAGGTGTGACCACGCCCTGTGGACGACGGGGCCACTCGAATCGGGAGCGGGGCCGGGAGGCCAGCCCAGCGGCATACCCGCCTGTGGACGACGGGGCCACTCGACTCGGGGGGACGGGGCCACTCGACTCGCGGGTCGGGGAGATGACGAAAGAGCCGGCCCCCCGAGGGGGAGCCGGCCCTGACGTGTGGGTGTCTGCCTGGATCAGGCGGAGACGACCTCGAACTTCAGGGTCGCGGAGACCTCCGGGTGCAGCCGGACGGTCGCCTCGTAGGTGCCGACGGACTTGATGTGCGTCTTGACCTCGATCTTGCGCTTGTCGAGCTCGGGGCCACCGGCGGCCTTGACGGCCGAGGCGATGTCCGCGTTGCTGACGGCGCCGAAGAGGCGACCGGCCGCACCGGACTTCGCGGCGACCTTGACCGACGTCGCCTCGAGCTGGCCCTTGACACCCTTGGCGGTGTCGAGGTCCTTGATGGCGCGAACCTCGCGGCCCTTGGTCAGGGCGTCGACCTGCTTCTGGGCGCCCTTGGTCCACGGGGTGGCAAAGCCACGGGGCAGGAGGTAGTTGCGGCCGTAGCCGTCCTTGACCTCGATGATGTCGCCGGCCTCACCGAGACCGGTGACCTCCTGCGTGAGAATGAGCTTCATGGTGTTTCCTCTCCTCGAGAAGGGACTCAGCGAGCCGAGCTCGAGTAGGGAAGCAGGGCCATCTCACGGGCGTTCTTGACGGCCGTGGCGATGAGACGCTGCTCCTGGGTGGTCACACCGGTCACCCGACGAGCGCGGATCTTGCCGCGGTCGGAGATGAACTTGCGCAGCAGCGCGGTGTCCTTGTAGTCGATGTTCTCGACCTTCGCCGCCTTCAGCGGGTTGGCCTTCTTCTTGGGCTTACGCACAACGGGCTTGGCCATCGTGGTGCTCTCCTTGTCGGACGAGCCCGGGGTTTCTCGCCCCGGGATGGGGTTCTACTGATGTGTTTTCGGTATGCCGCTCAGCGTGCCGAGCGGCGAACAGCTGCGTCCGTGTCCGGGAGGGCCCGGATCAGAACGGGGGCTCGTCGTAGCTGGGAGCACTCTGGCCCCAGCCACCGCCCTGACCACCCTGCTGGGGGGCCGCCGCGGGCTGGCCCGAAGGCTGACCCGATGGCTGCCCTGCCGGCTGACTCCAACCGCCACCCTGACCGCCGCCGCCACCGGACTGCGCGGGGGCTGAACCGCCGGTTGCCCAGGGGTCTCCCCCTTGCTGGCCGCCGCCACCACTCCAACCGCCACCCTGCTGACCGCCGCCACCGCCGCCACCACCACGCTGGGTCTTGTTGACCTTTGCGGTGGCGCTGCGCAGAGACGGGCCGATCTCGTCGACCTCCATCTCCAGCACGGTGCGCTTTTCGCCTTCCTTGGTCTCGTAGGAACGAGACTTCAGTCGGCCGGAGGCGATGACCCGCATACCACGATTGAGCGACTCGGCGACGTTTTCCGCCGCGTCACGCCACACCGAGCAGCGCAGGAACAGGGTTTCGCCGTCCTTCCACTCGTTGCTCTGGCGATCGAACATCCGCGGCGTCGAGGCCACGGTGAAGTTCGCGACCGCAGAACCGGACGGCGTGAAACGCAGCTCGGGGTCGGCGGTCAGGTTGCCGATGATCGTGATGACGGTGTCGCCTGCCATGAGTGGCTCCTGTCAGTCCTTCGTCGTTCGGGGGGGATCTGGTGGGATCTCAGACGGTGGGATCCGGCCTCGTTCAGGCGCCGGGACGCAACAGCTTCGTGCGCATGACCGACTCGCTGAGGCTCAGCTGGCGGTCGAGCTCCTGAGCCGTGGCCGGCTCAGACGTGAGGTTGACGAGGACGTAGATGCCCTCGGACTTCTTTTTGATGTCGTAGGCAAGCCGGCGACGGCCCCAGATGTCGACCTTGTCGACGGTGCCGCCATCCTTGGTCACGACGGTCAGGAACTTCTCCATCGTCTTGTCGACGGTGCGCTCTTCGGTATCCGGGTCGAGGATGACCATGAGTTCGTACTGACGCATGCTTCTAACCCACCTCCTTTGGTCTTGGCGGTCACGAGTCTCTCCCGTGACAGGAGGGTTGCAAACGTTCCGCCGAGCACAGCCTCGCAGACTCCACCGACAGGGGGTCGGTCTTATCCACAGGGGCACTCGGCGAACTCGCCCAGACTACCCGGCTCCGCGGCCTACACCGAATCGGCGACAGGCCCGGGGCGACCCGGGTCCACCGGGACCAGGCCGACCCATTGCCGCAACCCGGCCGGGAGTCTACGTTCGAAGGAACCACTACCGCCCTGTCGGGAGCCGCCATGAGCATCAACGTTGTCGCCACCATCATCGCCAACCCGGGCTCGGAGGACGCCGTTCGCCGGGCCATGCAGGGCATCGTCGCGCCCACCCGGGCCGAGGAGGGGAACGTGTCCTACGACCTCTTCGAGGCTGCGGACGCCCCCGGGACCTTCATCACCGTGGAGCAGTGGGACGCGGCCGCCGACCTCGAGACCCACCTGCAGACCGACCACATCCAGTCGGCCCTCGCCACGCTGGGCACCGAGTTGGCCGCGC
>JBDTAU010000131.1:0-5809 GCA_039924465.1 Dermatophilaceae bacterium | reverse complement strand
GCTCGGGCCAGACCGGTGCGCTCAGATCACGCATGTATCTGCTGATGGGGCCGACTTCATCGACAAGGTCGTGGCCGCCAAGTGCCCGGGCGCGGTGCGGGTCGCGGACCCGTTTCATATCGTGAAGTGGGCCACCGACGCCCTGGATGAGGTCCGTCGCGGCGCCTGGAACGAGGCCCGGTCCCGGGCCCGGTCCGAGCCGAGACGCGGCCCCGGGCGGCCGGCCAAAGACGCGCCGTCGCGGCCCGGGGCCGAGCGGGCCACAGCGTTGAAGGGCTGCCGGTACCCGTTGTGGAAGAACCCCGAGGACCTAACCGAGAAGCAGCAGGTCAAGTTGGCCTGGGTGGCCAAGACCGACCCCCGACTGCACCGGGCCTACCTGCTCAAGGAAGGGCTCCGAGTGATCTTCGCGCTGCCTCACCAGGAGGCCGGCGATGCCCTGGACAAGTGGGTCGGCTGGGCCAGACGGTGCCGCATCCCGGCGTTCGTGAAGCTGCAGAAGAGCATCGTGAAACACAGAGCCAGGATCTTGGCCGCGATCGAACACCACCTCTCGAACGGACTCGTCGAGTCCACGAATACGAAGATCCGGCTCCTGACCAGAATGGCGTTCGGGTTCAAGTCCCCCGAGGCCCTGATAGCCCTCGCCCTGCTCACCCTCGGCGGCCACAAACCCGTACTCCCGGGCCGGAAATGACCCACAGATCAGTCACAAGAGCCTGATATGTAGCGGCTTTCGACCCATCTGATGAGACGCCAACGCCGGGAACTCACCCCGCCCGACCAAGCCGTCAGAAACTCGCGCGAACTGACCTCGTCCGTTGACCTCTCAGACGCGAATGTCGGCCTCGGTCGGTCACCCGCGTCCAACGGGGCGATGTGACGCACCGTCATAGGGGGCTGATCGTGCTTGAGTTCACGGTGGCTGGGCGGTGCGCCTGGGTGGACGTGCCGGCCCGTCTTCGGCTGCCGCGCTGGTTGGCTTCGGTGCGCAGAGTGGGGGTCAGTGGGTTAGCAGGGTGCGTCGGGCGAGGACGATGACCAGTGCGACAAGCACTAGTTGCAGGGCGGCGTCGGCGATGTTGGCGAACGACGGTCCTTGCAGGGATTCCCCGACGAACTGCAGCGGCAGGCTCAGCAGCATCCCCCAGGGCAGCCAGGCGGGCACCAGGCCGGCACGGCGGGCGGCGAGGGTCACCAGGAACGGGCCGAAGAAGTAGCCGATGGTGGCTATCGGGGTCAGCACGGCGATCGCTGGTGACCGGTCTAGTTCGGTCAGGAAGGCCAGCATGGCCTTGCTGTCACCGACGTGTGCGGCTGCGGCTGTGACGGGGTCGAGGGCGACCTGCACGATGAGGGCGCATCCGGCCATGCACAGCGCCGCGCCGATGGTGGCCATGGCCGCGCCGTGTTGCCGGATCCTGGCTGTGACACCGAGGAAGCCTGTCATCAGGGCCAGGAGCCCGAGGCAGACCAGGGTCGCCTCGAGGGCGATCTGGTTCTCGTGGCCGGCGGCTTGCACGAGCCGTTGTGCGGTGGTGCCTCCGGGTAGCGTGAGGAGGCGGCCTACGGCGAGGGCGACGGCGCCGCCGATTAGGGCCGTGGCGGCGACCCGGCGCCGCACGAGGTCGTGAGGGGTAGTGACCTCGGTGAGGGGTTGGGAGACGATGGTCATGGTGGTTCCTTCCGCAGTTCGGGCTACCAGCAGTTCGAATTACTAGCGTGCGGGCTTCAGGGGTGTGCTGTCATCGCCCGTGGGAGCGCAGTGGTTCTGGCCCGTGAGAGGTAGCGCGGCCCGCAGAAGGTCATCCCTGAAGGCGATGTATCGGGGTGTGAAGGGGCTTACGATCCGATCATGGTGTGGCGTCCCCGCCGCCTTGACGCGGTCGTAGCCGGGCTCTTCGTCGCGTGGGCGATGACGGAGGTGGCGGTCGGTGCCGTGTCCGGATCGCCGGCGGTGGATGTGCCCACCGGACTGTTGGCCACGGTGCCGCTGCTCTGGCGGCGACGGTTTCCCGAGGCCAGCGCACTGCTATGCGCCTCAGGCGTCGCGCTCAAGACCGTGCTGGGTACCAACATGGACGGGATGGCCATGCTGAGCGCCGTGTTCCTCGCGGCCTGGACGCTCGGGCGCCACCGGCCGCTGCGTCATGCGGGCGTGGTGGTCGCGGTGATGGTGGGGATGGTGTGGGCCGTGCTCTGGCGGGTTCCGGACGGCAATATCTATGACTGGGTCTTCGCGCTGATCTGGATCGGCGGGCCCGGCGCGGCGGGTGCGGGCCTACGGGATCAGCTGGGCCGGGTTGCGGTGGCCGCCGGGCGCGCGGCCAGGGCCGAGTCGCAACGCGATGAGCACGCCCGGCAGGCGGTCCGGGCCGAGCGCGACCGGATAGCCAGGGAGATGCACGACACCCTCGCCCACACGATCAGCGTGATGGTGCTGCACGCGGGCGCGGTGCGCAGCCGGCTCCCCGAGACCCTGGCCATCGAACGGGCCGCCCTGGCCGACAGCGAGGAGACCGGCCGGCGCGCGATCAGCGATCTGCGCCGGTTGCTGGGTCTGCTGCGGACCGAGTCCGGGCTGGCCGAGGTGACGCCCCAGCCGACGTTGACCGATCTGGGCGCCCTGATCGCCCAGAGCCGCGCGCTGGGGATGGAGGTGGATCTTCGGGTGGACGGCGACCCGAGCGGCCTGGCCGAGGCGATCCAGGTCTCGGCGTACCGGATCGTTCAGGAGGGGCTCACCAACGTCCGCAAACACGCTGATGCCCGTCACATCGGTGTCGTGGTCCGGTGTTCCCCTGGTGGGGTGAATGTGCGGGTGATCGACGACGGACGCGGGGCGCCCTCCAGTGGCCGTGAGGGTTTCGGACTGGTCGGGGTCCGGGAGCGGGTCGAGATGTATGGCGGTCGCCTGTCCGCTGGCCCCGCCCCGACCGGCGGCTTCGTCCTCGAGGCATCCCTGCCGGCTGAGAGTCCGGCATGAGCCCCGGGAAGACGAGCGTGGTCGTGGTCGATGACCAAGCCATGGTGCGCGCCGGGTTCCGGCTGCTGCTGGAACAGGTCAAGGACATCGAGGTGGTGGGCGAGGCCGATGACGGCCGGGCCGGGGTCGACCTGGTGGCCCGGCTACGGCCCGAGGTGGCCCTGATGGACATCCGGATGCCGCACCTGGACGGGCTGGCTGCGACCCGCGAGATCCTCGCCCGCACCCCGGAGACACGAGTGATCGTGCTGACCACGTTCGACCTCGACGAGTACGTGTTCGCGGCCCTGCGGATCGGTGCAAGTGGCTTCCTGCTCAAGAGTTCCCCACCCGAGCGCCTCCTCGGCGCCATCCGGCTCGCCGCCGCCGGCGACGCCCTGCTGGATCCGGGCGTCACCCGGCGCGTGATCCAGCGGTTCGCCGACCTGCCGGATCCGCGTCCACGGGCCACGCCCGAACTGGCCCGCCTCACCCAAAGGGAACGGGAGGTCCTCACCCAACTGGCGACCGGACGGTCTAACGCCGAGATCGCCTCGGCCCTCTACGTGTCCGAGGCAACAGTCAAAACACACGTGGCACGAGTACTGGCCAAACTAGGGCTGCGCGACCGAGTACAGGCAGTGGTCTACGCCTACGAGCACGCACTGACCGGCGAGCCAGCCACCGGTCGGGCAACGAACCCGACAGACGGCACAGCGGCGACACAGTAACCCCACCCGGCCGGTCGCTGCGAACACGCCTGCTCTCGCCGAGTGCACCGAACCGGCGCACTGGACGCACGGGCCCAAGACCAAGGACAGCCACACGCGCTCGTCTCCGAAGACCACAAGGGAAGCGCTCCACGAACATCCGAGCAACGTCCTCCGTGACAACCCTGGCCGGCCCAGCACCTCTCAGGCAGAGACGTCACAGACATGCCTCCCGCCGCCGAACAGCGAGTCACCCGCGCCCATCACCGTGGCCTAAGAATCTGTTCCAGCCACTCCCCAAGACCCGGAACACCCCGAGGGCCTCCATCAGACCCGGTACGGGACAGAGCGCCACTGCGCGCCGGTACGACGCGGGTCGAAAGTTCAAGTCGAGCAGGATCTGGACGAAGGGCGTGAAGCATCACTGATGTCGCCGGTACGTCCAAGCCGCCGAGACCTCTGAGAACTGACCGCCGAGCTTTGCGGACTACCACCGCGGCAGATCTCCACCGGCCAGATGACCTACGACCTTCGCCGGCTCCGGGTCCACGGCCTGATCGCAGGCGTCGGGCACACCCACCGCTACCAACTGACCGTCACCGCCCTGCGCACCGCGCTGTCCCTCACCCGCGTCAACGACCGGATACTGCCCATTGCCCTGGCCCACCTCGAACAACCCACCGAAGGCAAGCTCCGCCGTGCACAGACCGCCTACCGGCACGCCATCGATGACCTCGCCCGACAATCGGGCCTCGACACGTGAATCCGACCCGCCACGCCAGAACCCGACTCAGAATTCCGGCTCCGCAGGTCCTAGCCCTCTGGCCCCAGACGTCTTCTCTGGCGGCCCGTTCCGGGCTGAAAATGGGGGTCTGGGTCTCCGTCGACGTCCTCGCTCTATTGCCGTGGGAGGCCGTCGTCCAATCGGGCGCTGGAAGCCATGCCTGTTGCGCCCTTCATTGTTGCCGGTGTTGTTGCCGAGCACGTGGATTAGCTTCGCACCTGCCCTGCAGCTCCCACGGGCCCCCGGGCCTGGCGCCGAGCGGGCCCCACTCCGAGATCTACCTGTCCGACCCCCGCCAGACCGAGGCTGTCCTGCTGAAGACCACCCCGCGGCAACCGGTCACCGCAGCCCTGTAATTGGTCCGTGAACGCCCTGTTCAGGCGTGTGCCGAACGACCGTGTCCTTCCCCGCGGCACAAGACCTCTCATATTCGTCGTCCCTCGCACGGACGAATCTCGGAACCTCGAATGCCGGACACCTGCAGGAAACTCAGGACACCCCAACATTCGCTTCTCGGTCAACGTCGGCTCGTCGTGCCCCATGGGCCGGATCCGCGCAGCCAGCTCCTCGTCATACGCCATGGGAGCGGTGTGACCGGAGACGTCGCAGCGCACCCGGGCTGGACCCTGGGGTGCCAGAATTGGGTACTCACCCACCCCGGAAGGTCTGGCGCATCGATGAGCGGTCTCGTCCTGGCCATGGTCCTGGTCGTGGGGGTCATCGTGCTGACCCCGGTCGCCGACAAGGTCCGGGTACCCCAACCGGTGCTGCTCACCATCTTCGGCTTGGCCCTGGCGCTTGCCTCGCCGTCAACGCAGTTCACGATCGACCCGGCCCTCATCCTGCCGCTCGTGCTCCCGCCACTGCTCTTCGCCGCGACCCAGCGCACCACGGTCAACGAGTTCCGGGAGCATGCGGGTGCCGTCTTCGTCCTCGCCGTCGGACTCACCCTGTCCACCGTCGTGGTCGTCGCCGTCGTGGCCCATGCCGCCGGGCTGCCGTGGACGGTGGCGTGGGTGCTCGGCGCGATGGTCTCCCCACCCGATCCGGTGGCAGCGACCGCTGTGGCCCGCCGGCTCCGACTGCCGCATCGGCTCGTGACGATCCTCGAGGGTGAAGGGCTGTTCAACGACGCGACCGCGCTCGTGGCCTACAAGGTCGCCATCGTCGCGACCGTGACGGGCGACATCACCGCGGCCGAGATCGGGCTCGAACTCGTCGAGGCGGTCGTCCTCGGCCTGTTCATCGGGCTGGTGCTCGGCTACGTCTCACGGCTGGCGCTGGCCCGGATCCACGACGGGTACGCCGAGACGACGCTCACCGTGCTCGTCCCGTTCGGGGCCTACATCG
>JBDTAU010000130.1:0-2626 GCA_039924465.1 Dermatophilaceae bacterium | reverse complement strand
GTGGGCGCCGCTCGTGGGGTGGGCGCCGCTGGTGGGGTGGGCGCCGCTCGCTCAGAGCGGGGTCGGCGGCGATTTCGTGGCGCGGGTGCGGTTCGCGGCGTCGGCCGCCGGCCCCGACTCGTTCGCGGCGCCCGCTCCCACTCGCCGGGGGTTGGCCTCGAGAATCCCGCCCGGGTCCGATCCGGTAGGCGCCGCGAGCGGGGTGGCCTCGAGAATCCCGCCCGGGTCCGATCCGGTAGGCGTGCGCGGCGGCCGCCGGGGCAGAATGGGGCGGTGACCACCGACGCCTCCTTGGACCCTGCCATCGCCGACCTGCTCAAGCGGGACGAGCACGGCCTCGTGACCGCCGTGGTGCAGCAGCACGACACGTCCGAGGTCCTCATGGTCGGCTGGATGGACGACGAGGCCCTGCGGCGGACGCTGACCCAGGGCCGGGTGACCTACTGGTCGCGAAGCCGTCAGGAGTACTGGCGCAAGGGCGACACCAGCGGGCACACCCAGTGGGTCAAGGGAGTGCGCCTCGACTGCGACGGCGACACCCTGCTCATCACGGTCGATCAGATCGGCGCGGCCTGCCACACGGGGAAGCGCACCTGCTTCGAGTCGCGGGTGTTGCCGGCCGTGCACGGTGCCCCTGCCTGAGGCCTCCAGTCACGTGGGCCAGAATGGAGCCGTGCCAGACGCCCGTATGCCGCTCACCTCGCCCACGCCGCACGCTGATCTCGCGTGGGGGCGGACGTGGCCGACGCTGGAGGTGTTCACCGAGTTGGCGTTGGAGCAGCGCCGGGTGATCCCGGTCGTGCGCCGCGTGCTGGCCGACTCGGAGACCCCGGTCGGCGTCTACCGTAAGTTGGCGAAGAACGCGCCCGGGACCTTCCTCCTCGAATCTGCTGAGCACGGCGGTGTCTGGTCCCGCTACTCGATCATCGGGGCGCGCTGCGCGGCGACCCTGACCGAGCAGGACGGGCAGGCGCACTGGATCGGTGAGCCCCCGGTGGGGCTGCCGACCTCTGGGGACCCGACCCGGGCGCTGCGCGACACCGTCGCGACCCTCGCGACCGAGCGGATTCCGGGCCTGCCCCCGCTCACCGGCGGGATGGTCGGCGCGATCAGTTATGACGCGGTCCGGCGCTGGGAGAAGGTGCCGGACACCGGTCGGGACGAGCTCAACCTGCCCGAGGTCGCGATGATGCTGGCCACCGACCTCGCCGTCCTCGATCACACCGACGGGTCGCTGCTGCTCATCGCCAACGCGATCAACCACGACGCGACGGACGAGCGGATCGAGGAGGCCTGGGCCGACGCGGTCGCCCGGCTGGACCGGATGACTGACGAGCTGGCCCAGCCTGCGCAGAGCACGGTGGCCACGATCGAGCCCCGCCCGAGCGAGCCCACGAGCAGCCACACCCAGGGGCAGTTCGAGGGGATGGTCGAGGCGGCCAAGGAGGCGATCCGGGCCGGGGAGGCCTTCCAGATCGTGGTCTCCCAACGCTTCAGCGTCCCGTGCGAGGCCGATGCCCTCGACGTGTACCGGGCGCTGCGGGTGAGCAACCCGAGCCCCTACATGTACCTCCTCCGACTCCCGCACCCGGACGGGTCGTCCTACGACGTCGTCGGGTCGAGCCCGGAGGCGCTGATCAAGGTGACCGGGAGGGCGGCCATCACGCACCCGATCGCCGGGTCCCGCCCGCGCGGAAAGAGCCCGGACCTCGACCACCAACTCGCCGAAGAACTGCTGGGCGATGCCAAGGAGCGGGCCGAGCACCTGATGCTCGTGGACCTGGCCCGCAACGATCTCCAGCGGATCTGTCGCCCCGGAACCGTCGACACGGTCGACTTCATGTCGATCCGTCGCTACAGCCACATCATGCACATCGAATCAACGGTGGTCGGCGAGCTGCGACCGGAGGCGTCCGCCTACGACGCGCTCGTGGCAACCTTCCCGGCCGGCACGCTGTCGGGGGCGCCCAAGCCGCGGGCGATGGCCCTGATCGACGGCTACGAGGGTCTGCGGCGCGGGCTCTACGGCGGCGTCGTCGGCTACCTCGACTTCGCTGGAGACCTTGACATGGCCATCGCGATCCGCACGGCCCTGATCAAGGACGGGATGGCACACGTCCAGGCCGGCGCCGGGATCGTCGCCGACTCGGTGCCGCACCTCGAGTACGAGGAGACGATCCACAAGGCCGCCGCCGCCCTGCGCGCCGTCGCCGCCGCGGCCGGCCTCACCCCGGTGCGCTCATGACCCGGGCGCTGCGCCTGACCAAGCTGCGATCGACCCTGGTCGTGCTCGTCCCGGCCCTGCTGCTGCTCGGCCTGACCACGCAGGCCTGGGCGACGGGTTCGGCCCGCGACGTGCTGAGCCAGGGCACGGTGAGCGTCAGCGGGGGAGCGGCCGCCCCGGGAGTGGTCGGCCTCGTCGTCGTCTGCGTCGTGGCACTCCTCGGGATGATGACCGGCGGCCGCATCATCCGGGCCGTCTCTGGGGTGGCGCTGGTCCTGGCCGCGCTCGGGGCGCTGATCCTCGTCGTGCTCGTCGCAGCCCAACCCACCGAGACCGTCGCGGCGCAGGTCGCCGCCGAGCTGGCCCGGACGACCGCCCCCGACGCGACCGGCACCGCGACCG
>JBDTAU010000129.1:0-3911 GCA_039924465.1 Dermatophilaceae bacterium | reverse complement strand
AAGTGACCTGGACGCTGGCCCGGACCGATCGGACCGACGCGGACACCGAGGAGACCGCGTCCGCGCGGCTGACCGTCGTGGCCCGCGACCCCGACCCCAAGCGGGTGGCCCGCGCCTTCTCCGGGGCGGCGATCGAGATCGCCCTCGGCAGCTATCCCGGCTTCCACGCGACGACCCCGCCCGGGTCCGGGCAGGCCTACGGCGTCTACGTCCCCGGCTACGTCCCGCAGACCGAGCCGGACCACCACGCCGTCCTGCCGGACGTCACCCGGGTCGCCATCGCGGCGCCCACCCTGGCCCAGCCCCTCGAGCCGCTCACCTCCGGTGAGGGTGAACTCGAGGCACGCTGGGCTGCGGGGCCGGGTGCTGCGGGGGCGGACGACGATGCGCCAGTCCCGGGCGACGGTGTGCCAGGTGAACGTGTGCTGGGTGACGGTGCGAGTGCTGACGGGTGGCGGGCTGCGTCCCGTCGCCGAGCCCCGCTCGGGCTGGTGGCCGGGGCCCGATCCGGCGACAAGGGCGGCAACGCCAACATCGGCCTCTGGGCCCGCACCGACGACGCGTGGGGGTGGCTCGCCGAGACGCTGACCGAGGACCGGTTGCGAGAGCTGCTCCCCGAGGTGGCCGGTCTGACCGTGACCCGCACGACCCTGCCGGCCCTCCGGGCGCTCAACTTCGTCATCGAGGGGATCCTCGGCGAGGGCGTCGCCTACAACGCCCGCTTCGACCCCCAGGCGAAGGGCCTCGCCGAATGGCTTCGCTCACGTCACCTCGACATCCCCGAATCGCTACTACCGGAGGTCCCCCGATGAGCCACCAGGACTGGTACACCGACGAACTCGTCGCGCTGCGCAACACGACGGCCGAGTTCGTGCGCCGTGAGGTGCTGCCGCACCAGGACGAGTGGGAGCACTCCGGGTCCCTGCCCCGGGAGTTGTCGCAGCGGGCCGGACAACTGGGCCTGCTCGGGGCCTCGTTCCCGGAGTCGGCAGGCGGAGGCGGGGGCGGCCTGCGTGAGGCGGTGACCATCACCGAGGCCCTGATGGAGACGGGTGCGGCCGGCGGGGTCCAGGCCTCGCTCTTCACGACCGGGATCAGTTGTCCGCACATCGTGGCCGGCGGTGACCCGGGCCAGATCGAGCGGTGGGTCGCCCCCGCCCTCGCTGGTGAGCTCATCGGATCACTCGGTATCACCGAGCCCGGTGGCGGGTCGGACGTCGGAGCCGTGCGCACCACGGCCCGGCGCGATGGCGACCACTACGTCGTCAACGGTGCCAAGACCTTCATCACCTCCGCGACGCGGGCCGACTTCGTGGTCGTGGCGGTCCGCACCGGTGGACCAGACCTGCCCGGCGCCCGGGGCCTCTCGCTCCTCGTGGTCGAGCAGGGCACTCCCGGCTTCACGGTGAGTGAGCCTCTGGCGAAGATGGGCTGGCGCTGCTCAGACACTGCCGAGCTCGCCTTCTCCGATGCCCGGGTCCCGGTCGGCAACCTGGTCGGCCCGGAGAACGCGGGCTTCGCCCTCATCGGGATGGCCTTCGTCTCCGAGCGGATCGCCATGGCGGCCCAGGCCTACGCGGCCGCGCAGCGCTGCTACGACCTCAGCGTGGACTGGTGCCGACAGCGCAGCACCTTCGGCAAGCCGTTGATCGCGCGGCCCTCGGTGCAGGACACCCTGGTCGAGATGGCGCGACGGATCGACCTCGCGCGGACCTACACCCGCAGCGTCGTCGACCGCAGCCTCGATGGGGACCCGGGCGAGGACCTCGTGGCGCAGGCCTGCTTCGCCAAGAACACCGCCACCGAGTCGGGGGAGTGGGTGGCCCACCAGGCCGTCCAACTCTTCGGCGGAACGGGCTACATGGAGGGCACTGAGGTGGAGCGTCAGTATCGAGACATGCGCATCATCGGGATCGGCGGCGGAACCGTCGAGATCCTGCGCCAGCTTGCGGCGCGACGACTGGGACTGACGTCATGAGACCTTGTCCAACGACAACCCTGAGGATGGTTCTCCCATGAGCGTGCTGCAGGGACGACTGGACCCGAGCAGCGAGGAGTTCCGCACGGCCACCCTTGCCATGCAGGAACGGCTCGCCGAGGTGGACGCCGAGCACGCCAAGGCCGTGGCCGGTGGCGGGGAGCGCGCCGTGGCTCGCCACCGCGCTCGGGGCAAGCTCACCGCCCGGGAACGCATCGAGTTGCTGCTCGATCGCGATGCCCCGTTCCTCGAGTTGTGTGCGCTCGCCGGTTACGGCTCCGACTTCGCGGTCGGGGCGAGCCTGGTGGGTGGGATCGGCCTGGTCAGTGGCGTCGAGTGCCTCCTCGTGGCCAATGACCCGACGATCAAGGGTGGCGCGACCAACCCGTGGGGTCTGCGCAAGACCTTGCGGTTGCAGGAGATCGCGATCAAGAACCGGCTCCCGCTCATCACCCTCGTCGAGTCCGGTGGGGCGGACCTGCCGACGCAGAAGGACATTTTCATCCCGGGCGGCGCGACCTTCCGCAACCTGACCCAGATGTCCAAGGCGGGGATCCCCACCATCGCCCTGGTCTTCGGCAACTCGACCGCGGGCGGTGCCTACCTACCCGGCATGAGCGATCACGTCGTCATGATCGAGAAGCGCTCCAAGGTCTTCCTCGCCGGTCCGCCGCTCGTCAAGGCCGCGACCGGAGAGGAGAGCGACGACGAGTCGCTCGGTGGCGCGCAAATGCACGCCCGGGTCTCCGGGCTCGCCGACTACTACGCCACGGACGAGCAGGACGCGATCCGGATCGGTCGCAACATCGTCGACCGGCTCCGGTGGCGCAAGGCCGGGAGCCCGGCATCGACCGGGTTCGCTGCGCCGCGCCTGCCCGAGGAGGACCTGCTCGGCATCGTGCCGCCAGACCTCAAGACCCCCTTCGACCCGCGCGAGATCATCGCCCGGGTGGTCGATGACTCCGACTTCGACGAGTTCAAGCCGCTCTACGGTGGGTCGCTCGTGACCGGATGGGCCCAGGTGCAAGGTTACCCGGTCGGCATCCTCGCCAACGCCCGTGGGGTGCTGTTCAGCGAGGAGGCCCAGAAGGCGACCCAGTTCATCCAACTGGCCAACCGCTCGGACACTCCGCTCATCTTCCTGCACAACACGACCGGCTTCATGGTCGGCAAGGAGTACGAGCAGGGCGGCATGATCAAGCACGGCGCGATGATGATCAACGCCGTGTCCAACTCGACGGTGCCGCACATCTCGGTGCTCATCGGGGCCTCCTACGGCGCCGGCCACTACGGCATGTGCGGCCGGGCCTACGACCCACGCTTCGTCTTCGCCTGGCCGAGCGCGCGGTCCTCCGTCATGGGTGCGACCCAGCTCGCCGACGTGACCTACGCCGTCTCCAAGGCCTCGGCGCTCTCCCAGGGCCGGGACTTCGATGACGCGTCGGCGCAGCTGATGCGGGCCGCCATTGAGCGTCAGATCGACGCAGAGTCGATGCCGCTCGTCCTGTCCGGGATGGTCTACGACGACGGGATCATCGACCCGCGTGACACCCGGACGGTCCTGGGCCTGTCCCTCTCGGCCATCCATTCCGCCCCGGTCGAGGGAACGGACTCCTTCGGCGTCTTCAGGATGTGACCCAATGACTTCATCGACTTCACCGACTTCTCCCACCTCACCGGAGTCCTCGACCTCGCCGGAGCCCGCGAGTTCAGCGGCCTCCGCCAGCGCGCGGATCTCGTCGGTGCTCGTGGCCAACCGTGGTGAGATCGCCCGGCGGGTCTTCCGGACCTGCCGGGACCGTGGGTTGTCCACCGTCGCGATCTTCTCCGACGCCGATGCGGACAGCACGCACGTTCGTGAGGCCGACCGGGCCGTGCGGTTGCCCGGGGTGACCCCGGGCGAGACCTACCTGCGGGCCGACCTCCTCATCGA
>JBDTAU010000128.1:0-5030 GCA_039924465.1 Dermatophilaceae bacterium | reverse complement strand
CCTCGGGATCGGGGTGCCGATCCACGAGGCCTACGGGATGACCGAGAACACCGCGATCGCCACCGCGAACTTCGTCGACCGGCTGCGGATCGGCACGGTCGGCGAGGTCCAGCCGGACACCGAGCTGCGGCTCGATGAGAGCACCGGCGAGATCCTCACCCGTCACCCGGGGGTCTTCCCCGGCTACTGGCACCGCCCCGAGGACACCGCGGCGGTCCTCGACGCCGACGGCTGGCTGCACACCGGCGATGTCGGCGAGTGGGTCGATGACACCCACCTGCGGATCGTGGACCGGATCAAGGACATCATCATCACGGCCGGCGGCAAGAACATCTCCCCGAGCGAGATCGAGAATCAGATCAGGACCTCCCCCTTCATCAAGGAGGTCGTCGTCATCGGCGACCGGCGGCCCTACCTGACCGCCCTGGTCGGCATCGAGTTCGACACCGTCGCGG
Source organism: Dermatophilaceae bacterium (assembly GCA_039924465.1). GTDB lineage: Bacteria > Actinomycetota > Actinomycetes > Actinomycetales > Dermatophilaceae > JAKDLQ01. The sequence continues at coordinate 4,575 of JBDTAU010000128.1, read as the reverse complement.
ACTGGGCCGCCCGACGCAAGCTGACCTACACGACCTACCGGGATCTCTCGAGCAAGCCCGAGGTCGTCGCGCTGGTCGGCGAGATCGTCGCGGCCACCAACGCGCGGCTCGCTCGCGTCGAGTCGGTCCGCAAGTTCCGGATGATCGTCAAGGAGCTCGACCACGAGGACGGGGAGCTGACCGCCACCCAGAAGGTGCGCCGGGTCGCCTTCGCCGAGGGCGTGCCGCACCTGATCGAGGACATGTACGCCGGCACCGAGGAGCACCCCGGCGCCGACTTGGGGAGGGCCGGATGATCGAGTTCCTGACCACGACGGTCACCGGACTGGGGCAGGGCAGCGTCTATGCCCTGATCGCCGTGAGCTTCGTCGTGATCTACCGCGCGACGGGGGTGCTCAACTTCGCCCAGCCCGCCCTGCTGATCCTCGGCGCCTTCGCCACCTCCGTGTTCGCCGTCGACCTCGGGGTGCCGTTCTATCCGGCGATCGTGCTCGCCGTCATCGTCATCGCCGCGCTGTCGGCGGGGATCGAACGGGTCGCGATCCGGCCGATGGTGGGCAAGTCCGAATACTCCGCCGCGCTGCTCACGGTCGGTCTGTTCATCGTGCTGCTCGTGCTCGCCTTCCGCCTCTTCGACTCCAAACCGCGCACCGTGGGCGACCCGTGGCAGCTGAACACGCTGTGCTTCGGCGCGACGTCCGCAGCGGGCGAGTGCACCGGCGTGCAGGTCTACGAGGCCTCGCTCGGCCGGATCGCCGTCGCGATGGTGGTCATCGCCGCGCTGGGCTGGTGGCTCAGCCGGTCCCGGATCGGCCTGGCGATGCGCGCCACCTCACTCGATCAGGAGACCGCCCTCGCGCAGGGCGTCGACGTCGGGCGGGTCTTCTCCTTGTCCTGGGCGCTCGGCGGCGGCCTCGCCGCGCTGGCCGGGGCCCTGTTCGCAGCAAACGGCTCGGTCATCCAGGCCACCGATGCGATCTTCGCGATCGTCGCGCTGCCCGCGATCATCCTGGGCGGTCTCGACTCGCTCAAGGGCGCGGTGATCGGCGGAGTGGCCATCGGGTTGGCGATCGCCTGGACCAAGAGCTACCAGCCGCAACTGGCCCCGTGGCTCGGCACGAACTTCGAGAACGTCGTGCCCTACCTGCTCATGATCTTCGTCTTGCTGATCCGCCCCTATGGCATCTTCGGAACCCGGGAGGTTGAGCGCGTATGAGCGCCCTGTCCACCAGCACCCCGGCCGCTGAGACGGCCCAAGACCGTGTGGCCGCATCGAGCCGGTTGACCGGCGCCTCGACCGAGTTGAGTTTCGAGGGGGTCAACGGCACGGTGGCCCGGTCGGTCCGACGCGGTCGGCCGGGGCTGCACACCAGCTACGCCACCGACGACGCCCTGATCGACACGCGGGCCAAGCGGCTCTGGACCGTGGCCCTGCTGGTCGGCGCGGTGGCCGCGCCCTTCGTGGCCACGGCTGGGTTCACCTACCTGCTGACCATGGCAGCGGTCTACGCCATCGGCGGGATCGGGCTCAACCTGTTGACCGGGTACGCCGGGCAGGTCTCGCTCGGACACGCCTTCTTCCTCGGTCTCGGCGCCTACACCGCGGCGGTCCTGGGCGGCGACGCCGGACGGTCCACGATCGGGCTCGGTCTCGACCTGGCCATCGTGCTGCCACTCGCGGCGATCATCCCGGGGCTGATCGGGCTGGTCGTCGCACCGCTCGCGACCCGGGTCCGCGGCCTCTACCTGGCGGTGCTCACTCTGGGACTGCTGCTGCTCGGCGAGCACGTCTTCAAGGAGTGGACGGCGGTGACGGGCGGGTCCGGCGTAGGGCGTGGGGTGGCCCAGCCCACCCTGTTCGGGTCCGACCTGACCAAGACGTATGCCGTCGGGCCGCTCTTGATCGAGCCCGCGGTCTCGCTCTACCTCCTGGCACTCATCCTGCTCATCGGCTGCGCCGTCGCGGCCCGCAACCTGGCTCGCAGCAGGACCGGTCGGGCCTTCTCTGCCGTCCGCGACCGCGACGTGGCGGCGAGGCTGATGGGGGTGAACATCACCCGCACCAAGTCCCTGGCCTTCATGATCTCGTCGGCCTATGCCGGGCTGGCTGGGGCGTTGATGTCCCTGGTCATCGGCCGGATCGCGCCGGAGCAGTGGAACCTGTTCATGTCCATCGACTTCCTCGCCATCGTCGTGATCGGCGGGGCAGCGACGATCTCGGGGTCGATCATCGGGGCGTGCTTCGTGGTCCTGCTGCCAACGCTGCTCGAGTCCGTCAGCCAGTGGGTCCCCTGGATCTCGACCTCCGGGGGTGGGCTGATCAACGTGTTCCAGTTGCAGTCGATCCTCTTCGGTCTGTTGATCATCACGTTCATGATCCTCGAGCCCCGCGGGATCTTCGGCCTCTGGCACCGCGTCCGCACCTACTTCAAGACCTGGCCCTTCTCCTACTGACCCAGCCGCGCCCACGGGCTCGGTCAACGCACCCCCAGACCCTTCACAACCGCAACTCACACCCAACCGCACCACCGCACCTGAGGAGCTCAGCATGTTCGTTCGTCAACGACGTCGCCGCGTGTACGCCGTTCTGGCCGCCGGAGCCTTGACTCTGTCGGCATGCAGCGCCGTCGAACCGGCCGAGGGTGAGACCCCGACGGCGGGAGGCGACAAGGTCGCCACCGGGCCGGGGATCACCAAGGAGGCGTGTCCGGACGCCGTCAACCCGAGCAACGGCTGCATCTACCTCGGGGTGTTGTCCGACCTGACCGAGGGCCCGTTCGCCGCCCTGGCGGTTCCGATCGTCGATGGCCAGGAGGCCTTCTGGGCCAAGGTCAACAAGGACGGCGGGATCGGCGGCTACGACATCGACATCAAGGCCAACACCCGTGACACGAAGTACAAGGCCGCCGAGCACGCCGCGATGTTCCGGCAGATCGAGCCGAACGTCCTGGGACTGGCGCAGACCCTCGGCACGGTCAACACCGAGGCGATTCTCGAGGAGCTGGTCAGCAAGAAGATCGTCAGCGTGCCGACCTCGTGGTGGTCCGGCTACGCCTTCGAAGCGGAGGACTCCGGCATCATGCTGGAGACCGGGTACTCCTACTGCACCGAGGCCGTCGTCGGCCTCGACTGGTTCTCCGCCAAGAAGGCCAAGCCCGCCTCGGTCCAGTCGGTGGGCTACCCCGGTGACTACGGCGGCGACTCCGCCGCGGGCGTGGCCCGGTGGGCCAAGGCCAACGACGCGGACTTGAAGCCGGCGATCGGCACCGGCCCCAACCAGGTCACCGGCAACCAGGACGCCGTCGTCAGCGCCCTGAAGAAGGCCAGCCCGGACGTCACGGTCCTCGCGGTCGGCCCCGCCGAGACCGCCGAGATCATCGGTAAGCTCGCCGCTGGCGGCTACAAGGGCAAGTTCCTCGGCTCCCTGCCGACGTGGAACCCGGCCCTGCTCAAGTCTGCGGCCGGCCCGGCGATGACGGCGATGTACAACCACCTGTCGCCCTACCAGAACCTCGGTGACAAGAGCGCCGCAATCACCGCGGTCATGGACTCCCTCGGCGGTGAGCTGCCGCCCAACGACGGCTACCTGATCGGCTGGGCCATCGGCTACCCCCTCAAGGCAGCGCTCCAGGCCGCAGTGGCCAAGGGTGACGTCTCCCGCGCCGGGATGGCCGCGGTCGTCGACGGGCTGACCGTTGACTTCGAGGGCATGTCACCGTCGATCACCTACGGCGGTGACCCGCAGCAGACCGCGATGCAGTCGGTCAACGTCAGCGTCCCGGACGAGAAGGGCGTGCTCGGCCTGACGACGGTCGAGCCGTTCTTCAAGGGCGAGACGTTCGACAAGACCGACTACTCGGCTCCGTGCATCGCGAGCAAGTGATCCTGGAAGTGATCCCGGGGCGGTTCTCTCCCGTCAGGAACTGACTCCTCGTCGCGCCGTGGGCCCTCGTGGGCTCACGGCGCGTCGGCCGTCGGCTGGCCGCAGGCCGCTGGCCGATCGGCCAACCGCACGCCGGCAGGTCCTGCCCAGGTCGCACGTAGCATCCTCCGCTGTTCAGTTCGCTTCGAGTTCGAGGGACAGCAGCTTTATCATTCCTGCCCGCGCACCTCCGTCGAGCAGGACTCCATCCCATCGATCTCGAGCGTGACCGGTGGCGGCAGCGCTGAGCTCGAAGGTTCTTGGTGGTCTGCTTGGATGGCCTCATGGATCCAGTGGTAGCTGTCGCCGGAGGTCAGGTCATTGGCACGAGCCATCCGGGGGTGAACGCCTTCCTCGGCATCCCGTACGCCGCCCCGGCGGTCGGCCCGGACCGGTACCGCGAACCGCAGCCGGTCGTGCCGTGGAGGGGCCAGCGCGACGCGACCAGCCACGGCCCCACCCCGGCGCAGACGCCCTATCCGGCCCCGATGGACGCAGTGCTGCCCAGCTCTGTGACCCCGGGTGAGGACTACCTCAACGTCAGCGTGTGGGCGCCGTCCGAGGGCGAGAACCGGCCGGTGATGGTGTGGCTCCCCGGTGGCGCGTTCGTGCGTGGAGCGAACTCCATCGACACCTACGACGGTTCTGCGTTC
>JBDTAU010000127.1:0-6230 GCA_039924465.1 Dermatophilaceae bacterium | reverse complement strand
CCGATGACCAGCGGCCAGAGGAACGCGTTCCACGAGCCGATGAAGGTGATCGTGCCGATGGCCGCGACGAAGCCGTAGGAGTTGGGCACGACGATCTTCCAGAACGTGCCCCACCAGCCGAGCCCGTCCATGAAGGCCGCCTCCTCGATCTCTTTGGGGAAACTGAGGAAGAACTGCCGGAAGAGGAACGTGGCCAGGGCCTGGAAGAGACCGGGGACGATGAGGCCGCGCAGGGTCGAGACCCAGCCCAGCGTCGAGACGAGGACGAAGCTCGGCACGAAGGTGACCGCCGCCGGGATGAGTAGGGTCCCGGTGATCCCGAGGAACACCGCACCGGACCAGCGGTACGGGATCCGGGCCAGTCCGTAGCCCGCGAGCCCGGACAGGATCAGGACGCCGATCGTCTGGGTGACGGCGATGACTGCGGAGTTGAGCAGGCTCCGGGCCATCGGGATCGCCGGGTTGTCGAACAGTCCGGTGAGGTTGGAGTTCTCCCAGACCGGAGGCAGCCAGTTGAAGGTCGCCGAACCGAGGTCCTGCTCGCGCATGAAGGCGCTGCGGATCAGCAGGTAGAAGGGGATGAGGAAGAGCAGCGCTCCGACGATGAGGGCGCTGTAACGGGCCAGCCCGGAGAGGCTGCTCGCTCGACGACTGCGGATGATCGCCATCAGTCGGCCTTCCCGAGCCCCAGCATGCGCCCGGACGCCACGGCGACGAGGGCGATGATGGCGGTCAGGATGACGGCGCCCGCACTGCCGTGACCGAAGTCCTGGCCGGACCCCAGCGCCGTGTAGTAGAGGTACACCAGGGGTGGGCGGGCGTAGGGCGGGTAGGTGCCGAACGTCGACAGGATGTTGTAGAACTCGTCGAAGGCCTGGAACGCGTTGATGAGCAGCAGGAGCAGGACGGCGGTCGATGTCGGCCGAAGTTGCGGCAGGGTGATGTGCCGCAGCACCTTCGCGCCCTCGGCGCCGTCGATCGCGGCCGCCTCGTAGAGGGTGGGGCTGATCCGCTGGATCCCCGCGAGGAAGAGGATCATGTAGAAGCCGATCTGCAGCCAGAGTCGGGCGCTCACGATGACGAGCCAGTACCACGGCGGGTCGGCGAGGCTGAGCCACGGGATCGAGTCGGCCCCGAACCAGCCGAGGACGGCGTTGGCCAGGCCCGAGCGGACGCCGGAGAAGATCGACATCTTCCAGATCAGGGCCGCCACGACGTAGGAGCACGCGGTCGGCAGGAAGAAGACGGACCGGAAGAATGCCTGCATCACGTGGGTCCGGGCGACGAGCAGCGCGGTGGTCAGCGAGAGCACGAAGGTGACCGGCACGATGACGGCGGCGAAGCCGACGAAGGTGGTGAGGCTGTCTCGGAACGCCGGGTCCCGCAGCATGTCGAGGTAGTTCCCGGCGCCGACGAACGTGGTGGGTGTGACCGTGTTGTAGGCGCTGAAGAACGACAGGTAGATGCTCCACCCGATCGGGATGTAGACGAAGATGACCAGCCCGAGGACGAAGGGCCCGACGAAGACCCAGAACCAGAGGTTCTGATCCTGGCGTCCGCGCCACCGCTGGGTCAGCGTCCGCCGGGGAGCCTCCTGCCCGTAGGCCGCTGGGCTGGCTCCCACGCTCAGGCGAGCACCCGCTTCAGCTCGGGGTCGACGACCGCCTTGACCTTGGCGATCTCGGTCATCGGGTCCGCGCCCTCCTTGACGATCCGGTTCATCATGTCGCCGAAGGCCGTGTTGGACTTGGGGGTCCAGAGGATCGGCGACTGCGCGTGGCCGACCTCGGTGGTCAGCTTGGCGGCCTCGGCGGCGGGGCCCTCCTTGAGGGTGGCCGCCTGGGAGATGAGGCTGGTGCGGGACGGGATGTGGAAACCGTAGGCGGTGGCGAAGTCGAGTTGATCGGCGGTCTGGTCGATCCAGAGCCACTTGGCGAACGCCTTGGCCAGAGCGACGTCGGTGCTCTTGGCGCTGACGCACGAGCCGTAGGCGCCGACCGGCACGGAGGGCTTCCCGCCCTCGCTCGCCGGCCAGGGCAGGACGCCGAAGTCGTCACCGAGGCCCTTGACGATGTCGGGGAAGGTCCACAGGCCGGTGAACTGCATGGCGGTGAGCCCGGAGACGAGGGCGGACGGGTCGAACCAGTCCTTGGGAGCGCCCAGCAGGACCACCTTGGCGTCCCACAGCTCGCGGAGCCGGCCGAGGGCGGCACCGGCCTTGGGGTCATCGAACCCGAACGTGTTGTCGGGAGTGAGGTAGTCGAACCCGGCGGACCACAGCATCGGGCCGCCCATCAACCCGGCACCACCGTCGTTGCCGATGAACAGTCCCTTGACGTCACCCTTGGTGAGCTTCTTGGCCGCAGCGACGAGTTCGTCCATCGTCGTGGGCGGAGTGACGCCGGCCGCCGCGAGCATCGACTTGCGGTAGACGAGCAGTTGCATGTCGATGACTTGCGGGATGGCCCAGATCTTGCCGTCGTAGGTCACCCGCTCCAGCACCGAGGTGTTGAAGTCGTCCTTGACGTCCCCGAACACGTCGGTCAGGTCGACGACCTGACCGCCCTTGATCATGTCGATGGTGGGACCGTTGCCGTACTCGAAGACGTCGGGGCCGCCGTCGGTGAGCAGGGAGGCTGCGGTTGACTGGTCGTAGTCGCCGGGCTTCCAGGTGACCTTGACGGTGGCGTCCGGATAGGCCGCCGCGTAGCGCTCAACCGCCTGTTGGGTGCCGGCCTCGCCGTACTGGTGGTACCACTGGTTGAGCGTGGGCTTGGCGCCACCCGCACCGGCGGTGGCGCCACCGGTGCCTCCGCCCGGCGCCGGTTCGCGCCCGGTGTTGCCGCCGCAGGCTGCCAGGGCACCCGCCGCGACGGCCGCCCCGCCCAAGGTCAACAGCGACCGCCGGCTCAACGCCGATCCGTTGATGTTCTTCGCCATCAGGGCTCCTCTGGGTCTGGCCACCACCCGGGCGGGCAACGGGTCTCTTGAGTGTTTCTACTGCACAACGCGGGCATTTCACCACCCCCACGCGGCACGCCGCGCACGAAGTGGGTCAACAGGCGGACGGTGGCGCCAGATCGCGGACCCGATCGATGAGCCAGCCTCCGCCAGACGTACGCATCGTGTAGCTCTGCTCCCAGATGGAGCAGGTCTGGCCATCGACGCCGCGGGCCTTGTCCTGCGTGGTGCGCAGGGCCACCTTCGCCTCGACGACGTTGCCGCTGCCGATCATGCTGCGGATCTCGATCCGGTCCCAGTGGGCCCCCGCCTGCGCGGTACGCCAGGCGTAGAGACCCTCGACCTGCTGCTGCAACCGGGGCGTGAAGATCTCGTAGGCGACCTCGTAGGCGCCCGTGTTGATCGCCTGGCCGTGCAGCGCCAGGGCCCCCGCGACATCGCGGGCGAAGGCGTGACCGCTGGCCACCTCCACCTTCAGCGCGAAGGGATCGTCGATGACCGGGATCTGGTCGCCGTAGCAGCTGAGCAGGTCGCGGTTGGGGCCTTCCCTCCAGCGATTGACACCGGCGGCCACCTGGTCGACCGGGACGACGAAGCCGGTGCTGGTGACCCGAGCTCCTCGGTCGGTCGCACCTGACTGGTCACCCGACGATCCGCCCGCAGCAGTCTTCAGGGCCGCACTCTTGGCCTTCTTCTCGGCGATCGTCAGATCCGCCCCGGACACCCACAGGGGCGATCCGGTGACGAGTCCCACCAGCGCGCCGTAGGGGTCCACGACCGGGCCCCCGGTGACGCCGTCAGTGATCGAGGCGTCGGTCCGCAATGCCTTCTCGACCTTGATGCTGCCGTAGTCGACCGACCCGGGCCCGACCACCCCGGCCTCGGTCGCATGCAGGTTGAAGGTGCCGTTGGGGTAGCCGAGGATCCCGACTGCCGCGCCGACTCCGGGCCCGGCCGTCGCCAGTTTCAGCGTCGCCGGGGCGACCGGCTCGTCCGTCCGGAGCAGGGCGGTGTCGGTGGTGCGATCGATGCCGACCACGAGGGCAGGCGTCACGCCCCCGGCGTACTGCACCGAGATCGCGGAGGCGCCGGAGGCGACGTGCCCCGCGGTGACGATCAGGTCCGAGGCGATGAAGAAGCCGGTCCCCACCACTCGGGTGTCGCAGCCCGCGACGTCGATGCGCACGACTGCCGGGCTGACCTGCTTGGCGACCTCGGTCCAGTCCCGCGCCCCGGAGACGAACGGGGTGGCCAGGCCCTCACTGGTCGGTGTTCCTACGGGGACACCGTCGGAAGCGGCCGCGGAGGGAGGGGAGGTGGGGGCCGCGGAGCTCGGCGGGGGCGGAGTGACCGTCACGACGACCGGGAGCCGATCCATGAAGGGCATCGATGAGCAGGCGCCCAGGCTGAGCACCGCTGTCAGCCCGACGACGACCCGTGCTCCTGCCCGTGTCCCGCGCATGCGAACCCCCTCGATTCACTCCAGGACCACGGTGACACATTCACACCACCAGTCACATCAGGGCGCGCCGCTCGAGACCTCCCATTTTGGCGGGCGCTCCTGTCCGCCGCCTGCAACGGGATGCACGTGATGGTGGTGCGGAGCTGTACCTCATGAGCTGGTGTCGCTATCGCAATGTGGGATCCCGTCCCCACTGACACCTGACGAGTTTGGATCTTGGGCCACCCGCACGAGTTCTCCTCATGCGTGTCATGCCACCGATGAGCGACCGCGTCCTCTCGGCTCCCAGACTGGCCGCGGACCACACCGAGTCGTACGTCCACGTCCACGTCGTCCGCGCCGGCTCGGGTGAAGCCACCGCCCAACTATCGGGGCCATCTGCTCGCGTTGACGGCCGGGGCCGCGGCCGCTGGGACGGTCCGGCGGTTGAGTCTCCACGATGTCCCGGCGGCTTTGGACCTGGAGCTGGCCACGGCCGGAGACCACCCCCGGGGCTTGGCCACCGCCCACCTGCCGCTCTCCCGCGCAACGGCCGTTCCAGATGCCCGGCGCTGGGGCTTGGGGGTGTTCGGGCCTGATTTGGGGCCACATAGAGGCACTGGTGGCCATTGACGTTCGTGGCATCGAGGCGGCTGCTGCGGAGATCGACTTCACGGTGCGAGACGGGCGCTTTCACAGTGCGTCGACTCCGCGCACGTGTGACGCACGCCTACAACGTCTTGATGTGGCCGCCTCCCCTGCGTCAAGGCGCGGTGGGGAACGAGTCGAGGTCACTAGGTTGACACGGTATCTAGTCAGTGTAATCATCTAGTCGTGCGATCGACTACTGAAGCGCAGCCCCGGGCCTGGCCGGCCGAGTGGCTGCGCGGCGCTCTGGGCGTCTGCGTGGTGCACGTCATCGCCGCAGGGCCGACCTATGGCTATGCGATCGCCAGTTCCCTGAGCGACGCGGGCTTCGGCACCGTGAAGGGAGGCACCTTGTACCCCCTCCTCGCACGTCTGGAGGAGAGCGGTTTCGTCGAGGTGGAATGGCGCGCCGGGGACGGCGGCCCCGGCCGCAAGTTCTACGCCCTGACTGCCGCGGGGCGCGCCGAGCACGAGCGTCAGTCCGCCGCCTGGTTGGACTTCACCGAACTCACCCGCACTTTCCTCAGCAACGCAGCAGCTCCGACACCTCACCAGGAGATCCAGCGATGAACACCCAGACGAACACGCCCCACATCGAGCCCGAATGGGCCGAAGCGCTCCTTCTGGAACTGCGCCTGCGCGGCGTCGCGGGCCAGCAGATCGGAGCGACCCTCGCCGAGATCGAGGCGCACTGCGCGGACAGTGGCCAGACCGCGCGCGACGCCTTCGGTGACCCCGCCTCCTACGCCACGGCGCTCGGGCTGGCGCCCGCGCCGGACCAGAAGGTGTCGCTACGCGAAGAGCTGCCATCCGTGGTATTCGGCCTGGGCGGCATGCTGCTGACGCTCGGCGCGGTCGGCGCTTGGCTATCGGGCACCGACGTCAGTGTCACCGGCGGCTCGCTGGCGAACCTGGCCCTCGTCGTGCTCGGCACCTTCCTGATCGTTCGTCACGTCGACACGCTGATGCGGGCGATCGCGACCAACGCATGGCTCGCGGTCGCCTATGCGGTGGTGCCCGTGGCGCTCTTCGTGGGAGTGCTGCTCCTCTTCGGGCAGACGGTGCTCTTCACCGTGCCGATGCTGCCCTCCCTGATCCTCGGGGTGTTGGCGCTGGCCGCCAGCACGGTCCTGGCCCTGCGTCGCGCGGACTCGTTGGAAGACCCGGTGGTGGGCCCCGA
>JBDTAU010000126.1:0-5542 GCA_039924465.1 Dermatophilaceae bacterium | reverse complement strand
ACCTCGTCGATGCCGCCGTGGATCGCGGCTTCGCCCGGCGCCGGGACATGGCCACCGTGGCCGCCCGGACCTCGAGGGCGCCCGCCTCCGCCAAGGCGCGTGCAGACTCGGTGAGGGTCGTGCCGGTGGTAAGCACGTCATCGACGATGAGGCAGCGCCGACCCTGCACGACGGGGAGCCAGGGCGGCGCGACGACGTGCGCGCGACGCAGGTTGACGGCCCGCGAGGCGACGCTCAGGCCGGCCTGGTCGCGGATGCCCCGGGACGGGCGCAGCGCCGGCGCCAGGCGCAGCATCGCCAGACCCGTCCGCGCCGTGAGGGCTGCGACGACACCTTCGGCGAGATCGACCAGCGGGGTGTCCCCACGGACCCGCGTTGACCGCGACGACGACGGTGCCGGGACGATGAGGACTGGTCCCCGGGTCCACCCGGCTGACCCGCAGGCGACCTCCACCGCCGCGGCGAGCAGCGGGGCCAAGGTGGCCAGCAGGTCACGACGGCCCTCGTCCTTCCAGGCCGTGACGGCAGCGCGGAGCGGGTCGCCATAGAGGCCCCAGGCGACCGTCACCGGCTGCCCCGAGAGCGGTGGGTCCGGCAGCACCGTCGACGGGCCGCCGGGCAGGGCGAGGGACGCCAGCGCCCGGTCGCAGCGCCGGCACCACGTCCTCCCGGCGCGATGACACCCGGCGCACTCGGCCGGCAGGACGAGATCAAGCAGGGCGTGTGGCACTCACCCACTTCACCGCTTCCGGCACCGGGCCGGCTAGACGCCCGGCCGCGCCTGTGGATGACCCGTGACCGGCGCGGACCCTGTGGGCCACGCGCGCTGCCTCCCCAGGGGACTCCAGGGCGCGGGTCCGTGGCCCGGCGACGCCAACCGCGCCTCGTCAGTGGCTCGTGGCCTGAGGGCGACGCGAACCACGCTTGGTCAGTGGCCGGGAATGAGCAGGTCCGTGCCCTGGGCCACCTCGCGCCAGGCGGAGCCGGCCCGGGCCAGGACCCGGTGGTCCTCGGTGATGATCAGGACGCCGCGAGGCCCGCCGACGGAGGTGATGAAGCGCGCCTCGGGCACGGCGTCGAGTCGTGCGTCCTCCGGGCTCTCGCCGCCATGCCGACGGACTCCGTCCAGGCCGGCCCCGATCCGCCCGACCCACGGGCGAACCGGCTCCTTGGGGTCGATCCGACCGAGGACGGCGAAGGTATCGGCCTCGAGCCAGGTCACATCTCGGATGAGGGTCAACGCATCGGCTTGTCGCCAGGGGGTCAGCACGGACTGCGGCGCACCGTTCGGGCCCCGGATGATCCCGGCCAGACCGAGTTGGGCATCACTCCCGTCGGGCTTGCTCGTCACCACGAGCAGCCTGGCCCCGTCGGGGGCCACGGTCAGGGCCACGACCTTGCGACCCGCGAGCCACGGTGTCCCGAGCGGCTGCGGAGGCGGGGCCGAGTCCATGGTGCTGGTCCCCAGCACCCAGATCCGGCTGTTGCCACGCGCGTCGGTGCCCGCGACCCAGAGGTAGCCCGAGTTGTCGTAGGCCGGCCTTGACATCTCGGTCGCGAAGTCGGGCACCGTGACGAACTCGGATCCCCGCCAGCGGGACAACTCCTGCAGGTCGCCACCGATCGCGGCCACCTCCTTGCCATCGACCGACAGGGCGAGGGACTGCCATCCCTTGGGGATCGAGATCGGGTCGTCACCGCGACGAGTCGGGTCAGTGCGCAGCTTGTTCAGGGTGTCGTCCGGGATGTAGCGCGGGTCGATTCTGGTGATCCGCTCATCGCTGCTGCGCAGCAGGGCCGTCTCGTGGTTCGGGTAGTCGACCGACTCGAAGTGCAGCTCGGCCGCGGACGAGGCGCTCGTCCCACCGTTGGGCAGCTCGAGATTGGTCCCCTCGACGGAGAGCGCCACCGAGGAGACCCCCGGGACCTGCGAGAGTGTCGCGACGAGCTGGGCCCACAGCGCGGTCCGCTCCTGCGGATCGGCAGCCAGGGCCGCGGCGTTGAGGTTGACGGTGGCTTTGCCTGCATCGACCGGCACAGCGTTGACCGCGAGCTTGGTCCCCGGGGGCGCGCCGGTCGTGAGCGCGCCCGCCAGATAGTCGGGGACCGGGCCCAGCTGGGCCCGGGCGAGGGTGGTGGCCAGCTTGGAACCGCTGGGGAACCAGCGCACGTCCGGGACCAGCCGCCGCCCCGACGGTGTCACGTAGTTGAGCTGGCGAGGAACGTAGAGCCGGTCGAACGCGTTGCTGTCGAGCCAGAGGCCGAAGCCGGTGGAGGGCAACTCGATCCGCCACTCACCGCTCACCTTGGTCATCCCGAAGGTCACGGTGGCCGGTGTTTCCGCAGGCAGCTCCCGGTAGCGCCCATCGGGTGACACCTCCGCCACCGCCACCGTCGTGACCTCCAGGGACTCGGGGGTGAGCGACTTGACGACCAGCCGGTCCGACGTGTCATAGATGGTGATGGGCTCGGCCGACCAGCGCCACAACTCGTCGGAGGACGGCGCCAGGTAGGCCCGTCCCGTCTCGTGGGTCTCGTCGTAGTCCTCGCCGGCGCGGATGAACCCCAAGGCCACCTGGGCCTGCGAGGCGCCGTCGGCCGGGCCCTGCGGGATGACCCGGATGGAGTCGATGACCGGGTCCCCGAGGCGACGGCCCTCGATCACCGGCGAGTGGTCCGGCAGCCCGCCGCAGGCGGACAGGCCGAGCACGGCCACCGCTGCGACCAGGATCGTCCCGAGCCGTCGATGGACGTTCATGGCGTCCGTTCCGGGACCCGGCCCGACGGGTCCGGACGGCGATCGGGGCGCGGGCGATCAGTGCCTGGCGCGTCCGTGGGTCCCGACGCACCCGCGCCGGCGGTGTCCGACGCCGCCACGGACTGGCCGACGAGCGGACTCAGCGGCAACGGCGAGCTCGTGATCGTGCCGTCGGCCTGACTGGGCAGGGTGAGCCGGAAGCAGGACCCTTCCCCGAGCGCCCCCCACGCCTCGAGTCGCCCGGCGTGCAGGTGCGCGTCCTCGAGGGAGATGGCCAGCCCCAGGCCGGTCCCTCCGGTCGTGCGGGCCCGGGCCGGGTCCGCGCGCCAGAAGCGGGTGAAGACCAGGGCCGCCTGACCGGGACGCAATCCCACGCCATGGTCGCGGACGCTGACCGCGACCGCCGAATCGTTGGAGCCGAGCCGGATCTCGATCGGCCGGCCCTCGCCGTGCTCGATGGCATTGGAGACCAGGTTGCGCAGGATCCGCTCGATCCGCCGGGAGTCGAACTCCGCGATGACCGGCTCCGTCGCGTCGAGGATGACGAACTGGCTTCCCTTGCTCGCCGCCAGCGGGGTGAGGGAGCCCACCACCCGCTCGACGCACGAGCGCAGGTCGGTGGCCTCCAACTCGAGCGAGGCCGCTCCGGCGTCGAACCGGGAGATCTCGAGCAGGTCGGACAGCAGCGACTCGAAGCGGTCCAGCTCTCCCCGCAGGAGCTCGGCCGAGCGTGCCACAGTCGGCTCGAAGTCCGAACGCGCCTCGTGGATCAACTCGCCGGCCATCCGGATGGTGGTCAGGGGGGTCCGCAGTTCGTGTGAGACGTCCGAGACGAAGCGCTGCTGGACCCGGGAGAGGTTCTCCAACTGCGCGATCTGTTGCTGGATCGAGACCGCCATCGCGTTGAACGAGGTCCCGAGTCGAGCCAGGTCGTCCTCACCCTTGGCCCGCATCCGCTCGTTGAGGTGGCCTCCGGCGAACCGCTCGGCGACCAGCGCGGCGCGCCGGACCGGGTCGGCGACCAGACGGGTCACGACGAAGGCGATGGCCCCGAGCAGCAGGATCAGGGCCACCCCGCCAAACAGGAAGGTCTGACCGATGAGGTTGATGATCTCGCGCTCGCGCTGCATCGGATAGACGAAGTAGAGGCCATACGGCCCGGCCACCGGCAGGGAGATGGTCTGGCCCACGAAGACGGCCGCCACCGACTCACCCGAGTCCTGGATCGACCCGATCTGCAGGTGCTGGCGGGCCGGCTCCGTCGACACCGCGGTGCGCAGCTCGTCCGGGATGAAGCGCACCCCGATCGCGCCGCTCTCGATGGGGCTGATGATGACCGGCCAGTCGTTCTTGTCATTGCGCATGAAGATGACGTAGCGGCGGTCACTGCCCACCTCCCGCCGGTACTGGTTGACGATCGAGGTGGCGCTCTGGGTCAACTCGGCCTGCGTGGCGTTCATGTCGTTGGCATCGAACTGCTTCTGCGCGTCGCTCGCGTCACGCAGGCTGTCATCGGCGGCGATCCGTTGACGCCCGTCGACCAGGCCCTGGGCGATCGAGCCGTAGAGGTAGGTCCCGACCGCGCTCAGGACCAGGATGCCGAGCAGCATCGTGACGGCCACGACCCGGAAGCTGAGCGACGACCGCCACAGGTGGGCGACCGCACCCAGCCGGGCACGCAGCACGGACCAGACCCGCGCCGCGGGCCCGGTCACTCCGGGCTGCTCAGACACGTCAGGCCGGACCGGCCTTGTAGCCGACACCACGGACCGTCACGACGACCTCGGGGTGCTCCGGGTCGTGCTCGATCTTGGACCGCAACCGCTGGACGTGGACATTGACCAGCCGAGTGTCCCCGGCGTGCCGGTAGCCCCAGACCTGCTCGAGCAACACCTCGCGGGTGAAGACCTGCCACGGCTTGCGGGCCAGCGCCACGAGCAGGTCGAACTCGAGCGGCGTCAGGCTGAGCGCCGCACCGTCCCGGCTCACCGAGTGGCCGGCGACATCGATCTCGAGGTCGCCGATGGTCAGCCGCTCCGGCTCGGGCTCGTCGCCCCGACGCAACCGGACCCGGACCCGGGCGATCAACTCCTGGGGCTTGAAGGGCTTGACGACGTAGTCATCCGCCCCGGACTCGAGACCGACCACGACGTCGACCGTGTCGGTCCTGGCCGTCAGCATGACGATCGGCACGCCGCTCTCGGCCCGGATCCGGCGGCAGACCTCCATGCCGTCCAGGCCCGGGAGCATCACGTCGAGCAGCACGAGATCCGGACGGGACTCGCGGAAAGCGGCCACCGCAGCAGCGCCGTCGGCGCAGTGGGTCACCTCGAGTCCCTCGTTGCGCAGCACGATGCCGAGCATCTCTGCCAGCGCGAGGTCATCATCGACGACCAGTACCCGACCCTTCACAACTCACTCCCCTTCATGGGCGCCCGCCGTTCGAGCGCCCGACCCACACGTGCCAAATCATCACACACGGCACCTGCCCCAGCCCCGTTGTCACTGCGTGACGAACCACTTCCCGTTGAGCTTGACCGCCTTGAACTGCTTGATGATCTGCGCGGCCATCACCGGCGTCGTCGTGGCACTGTCAAAATTGGCAGTGTCCCCGGTGACCGTCGCACCCTTGATGTCCAGGCCCTTGAACATCTCCTTGAGCGGGGTGAGGTTCTTGAGCATCGGCTCGATCGTCGTGCCGCACGTCTCCACGGCGTTGGGGATGTCGGCGATCGCCTGGTCGTCAGAGGCCATCAGGGCGCAGACGTTCGCGCTGTCACCGGT
>JBDTAU010000125.1:0-4235 GCA_039924465.1 Dermatophilaceae bacterium | reverse complement strand
CCTAAGCGGTGCAGATTGTGCCCAGAATTGTGCCCAGCGGGGCTGTTTCGGCCGAGTCACCCTCGCTGAGCTGGGTGCTCGTCGGCCGGTGTTTGGTGAACGAAGCACCTTGCCAAGGTGAGGGTCGCCAGTTCGAATCTGGTCGTCCACTCGGAGCGAAACCCCCTGCTCAGGCAGGGGTTTCCTGCGTTTTTGGGCCAGGTCGGAGGCCACATTCGGCCTCCCGATCTGTGCCAGGCCATACCAGCGCTGACCAGGGCATACGCGTTCGTCCCTCCCAGATTTGTGCCCAGAATTGTCCCCAGACATTTCGGACGTTAGGTAACATCGCTGCGCTCCAAGTGCTTCACCGATCGCTCGCCGTTGACAAGGTCCCGTCGCCGTTCGAGCGACCAATCTTGTGGCCCGGACGCCTAGGAGTGACGCTCTATTGCCCTACACGACGGCGTGGTGTAGCTGGGTAGCTGTCGATGTTGGTGGCTTTCCAGTCGGCACGGCGACGACGGAGGTGGTCGTGTAGACGGGCCATCACGACCCGCTGTCGATGTCGACGAGGAGCTTCACGGCGCGGCCCTCGGCCATGGCGTCGAGGCCGACGTCGAGCTCGTCGATGCCGATGTGACGCACCCAGCCGTCGGTGACGTACTTGCCGGCGGCCATGTACCCGATGACCTCGGCGAAGTCCGCCGCGGTGTAGGCAAGGGAACCGGTCCAGGTGATCTCACCCATCAGCATGTTGGCGTCCAGCTCGACCGGAGCTCCGTAGATGGCGACCGAGACGGCGTGGCCTCCAGGGCGGAGGGCGCGGAGCGCACCGACGGCGGTGGCAGGTACGCCGGCGGCGTCGATCGCCACGGCCACTCCCTCGCCACCACTGATCGCCGCGCACTCGGCGATCACATCCGCGGTAGTCGGATCGAGGACGTGGTCGGCGCCCAGGGCGAGCATTGTGGCTCGGCGCTCTGCCGAGGTCTCGACGACGACGATTGGTCCAGCGCCCAGCGAGCGGAGCGCGAACCAGGCCCCGATGCCGATCGGCCCGGCGCCAAACACAACGGCGGGATCGCCCGCCGTGACGCCGCTGCGGCGAACCGCGTGTAGGGCGACCGACATGGGTTCGACCAGGGCACCTTGCTCGAGGCTGACGGCGGCGGGCAGGCGATGCACCATCGCCTCGGTCACGACGGTGCGTTCGGAGAGGCCGCCACCGTTCGCCATGAGCCCGTGGAAAGCCGCTGATCTGCAGGTGTTGTAGGAGCCGGTGTTGCACGGGCGGCAATGCCCGCAGTGGTACAGCGGCTCGACGGCCACCCGGTCCCCCGAGGCGACGGTCGTGACACCGGGACCAACCTCGACGACGGTGCCGGAGAACTCGTGGCCCATGATCACCGGGAGCTGCGCTCCGGTCAGCGGATGGGGGGCGGTCGGGATGAAGAGCGGGCCCATGAGGTACTCGTGGAGGTCCGAACCGCACAGCCCGTTGTGGGCGACGGCGATGGCGACCTCGCCGGGTCCGGGCTGGGGCTCGGGGACGTCCTCGATGCGGATGTCGCGGGCCCCGTAGAAGACGGCGGCGCGCATCAGACGACCGGGATGTTCTCGTAGTAGGGCACGACCACGACATCGGTCGCGGTGAGGTCGCCGAGCATCATCGTGGTGACCGGGTGGACCACATCGGGGTCGGTCGCCGCGTTGATGCAGTAGGGGACGCCGGCGTCCAGCGCTCGCTTCATGGCTCCGGCGAGGGCGTGGAGCTCCTCGATCCGCTCGCCGGCTCCCCCGAAGGCGATCGCTACGTGTTCGTAGGCGCTGTCGGCCAGGCGGCTGGCGATGATGCCCGACGGGCCGAACACGGCCTCCTGGCCGTGGATCGACATGCCCCAGCCGAGGTTGTTGAACACGACGGTCACGATGGGCATCCCGTGGCGGGCCATGGTGTCGAACTCGGCGATGTGGAACGCGACAGCCCCGTCGCCGGTGATGAGGACCACCGGTCGGTCCGGGAACGCTCGGCTGGCGCCAATGGCGAAGCCCTGTCCGACCCCGAGGGTGCCGAGGTAGCCGATGCGAAGCACCGAGTCGGGCCGCTCGGGAGCAACGAACAGGTCGGCCCACGCCGCACACTCCCCGCCGTCCATCACCACGATGGCGTCGGTGGGCAGCGCTGTCATGATCTCCTTGGCCGCAAAGCCTGGGTGCATCCGCCCGGTGCTCGTGGTGGGGTCGTCGCCGATGAGGCCCTGCGTGAACCCGCTCTGTCCCGTCACCGTCTCGGCCCATTCGGAGAAGACGGGCACGATCTCCCGCGATCGAGCCTCAGCGGTCAGCGCCGTGAGGGCCTCCCGGCAGTCGGCCACGACCGGGGCGGCGACGTCGTGGATGCGACCGATCTCGGCCGCGTCGGCGTCGACCTGGATGATCGTCACACCGGCCAGCGGGTCGCCGCGTCCACCAGTGAACATGCCCTGTCGGCAGCCCAGCAGGACGATGACGTCCGGCGCCGCCCCGGCGAACAGGCCAATGGTGTGCAGCGCGGTGATGCCGCCACCCCACATCGGGTGGCTGGCGGGCACGAGTCCGTCGCCCTTGTTGGTGGCGAAGACCGGGATCGACAGCAGCTCGGCGAACTCGATGAGCGCTGCTGAGCAGCGCGAGAGCATGGCGCCGCCACCCACGGCGATGACCGGGCGTTTGGCCGTGGCGAGGACGTCGATCGCATTGGTGACCTCGGTCGAGGTCGGGGCCGGGCGAGGTATGTCGGTCGGGAACGCGGGCATCCGCACCCAGGACTCCGGCACCGGGCGGAACATCACGTCGATCGGGATCTCCAACAGCACCGGCCCGGGCTTGCCCATCGTCGCGTGCCGCAGCGCCAGGGCCACGAGCTCGGGGATCCGCTCGGCGTTCGTGACCCGATGCGCCCACTTGGTCACGGTGGCGGCGCCGGCGACCTGGTCGATGCCGCCTTGCAGGACGTTGCGCTCCTGCTCTCGCAGCGGCGGGGCACCCACGATGAACAGTACCGGGATCGCGTCGAGCATGGCATTGGCCATGGCCGTGATGGTGTTCGTGTAGCCCGGTCCCGACGTCGTCACGCACACCCCCGGGCGCCCGGTCAGCCGGGCGTAGGCCTCGGCAGCGTGGCCCGCCGTGGACTCGTGCCGGGTGTCGGTGACCCGCAGAGAGTGATCCGGGCACGCAGCCAGGAACGCATCGAGGTGCCCCCCGTGCAACGTGAACACCTCCGTTGCGCCCGCTGCCTGCAGCGCTCGGGCCAGCAGAACTCCACCGCTCACCGTCGACATGTTCGATCTCCTCGGCCCAGTTGAGACGTTTAAACTGAGACGAAGTATCATTCAGAGGGGTTCTCCCGTCAAGAGGTTTCGAGACGTAATCTCAGCTTTGGTCACCAAATCGAGGAGCGACTCGCATGGGCAAGCGCATCCAGAACCGACTCGACACCCAGGCGGCGATCTTCGACGCCGCGGCCGGCCTGATCGACCAGCAGGGCTACGACAACACCTCGGTCGAGGAGATCTGCGATGCCGCCGGCGTGGGTCGAGCCACGTTCTTCCGCTACTTCGAGACCAAGGCCGGCCTGCTCCGCGAGCACAACCGACGCCTGACCCAGGACGCCGCCGCCCGCCTCGCCCGGCTGCCGTCCACCGACGTGGGGGCTGGGGCCCAGCTCCGCGTGGTCGCTGATGCCATCCATGACGCGTGGATGTCCGCCGGACCGGGCAGGCGCGACCTCGGCAGGAACGCCGCCGCGCTTGCCGACCCAACCGGGGCACGCACGCATCCCGAGCTGATCCAGCTGGTGCTCGAGATCGTTCGCCAAGGCCTCGCCTCCGGCGAGCTGCGAACCAACCTTTCGCCGCCGCTCGCCGCCTACCTGGTCGTAATCCATCTCGCTGGCGCCGCCGGCTGGTGGTTCGAACACCCCGACGACGACCTGCACTTGCTCCTTCGGGACTCCCTCGACCAATGCCTCAACGGGATCGCTGGCTCGCTGCCACCCACCGCCGGGACTGATCACAGGCCCGCACCGTCGGTGACGTTCTCGGGGTAGTCCCTCGGCATCGCAAGTGTCGCCCATGCTGAGGGCGACGACGTGACACGTAGTGCCGCCGGGCGAGCCGCAGGCGAGGCAGTATGGGTACCGACTTCGCTTCTGCCCCGGTTCGGAGTCAGCTGGGACGCCACGTCCGAGCACGATTTGCAAGCCGGACTGA
>JBDTAU010000124.1:0-3522 GCA_039924465.1 Dermatophilaceae bacterium | reverse complement strand
GCAGGTGCACCTTGAGCAGGTGGGTGTCGGAGGTGCGCGTGGCGTCGGACTGCAGGGTGCGGATCGCCTCGGCGACCCACGCGCGATCCGGGCCGGTGCGGACGGCCGGGTCGACGACCGGCGTCGGCGTCGGGGTTGACTCAGCTTTCGGTTCAGAGGTTGACGCCGGCTCGGTGGTCATCGTGCGTCCGGTGCGGCCGGGTCCCAGGTGCAACGGGTCATGCCTGCAGTATTGCGCTCGGAGCCCCGGCGCGCTCGCGGTCACAGCGGATCACCCGCCTCCCCGCTCTCGAGGCCATATCGTTGACGCATGAGTGAGCCGCGACCTGACCTCGAGCACCTGCGGCTCTTCGTCGCCATCGCCGACCACGAGAGCCTCGGCGCGGCGGCCCGATCCCTCGGCATGGCGCAACCGAACGCGAGCCGAGCCCTGAGCCGGCTCGAGCGGCAGCTCGGCCTCTCCCTCGTGGTGCGCTCACCGACCGGCTCCCACCTCACCCCGCACGGCGCGGTCGCGGTCCAGTGGGCCCGCGACGTCCTCGAAGCGGCCGAGCGCCTCGTCTCCGGCGCCGAGGCGCTACGGGCGGAGTCCACTGCCAACCTGCGCCTCGCGGCGAGCATGACGGTGGCGGAGTACCTCGTGCCCGCCTGGCTGGCGGAGTTCCGGCGGCGCCACGAGGAGGTCCAGGTCAACCTCGAGGTCTGCAACTCGGTCGAGGTGTGCGCCCGGGTCGCGCGGGGGGCGTGTGACCTCGGACTGGTCGAGTCGCCCACCGTCCCACGCAACCTGCACTCGATGGCGCTCGCCCGCGACCACCTCGTCGTGGTCGTCAGCCCGGACCACGGCTGGGCGCGCCGCCGCCGGCCCCTGCTCGCGGCCGAGCTGGCAGCGACCCCACTCATCACCCGCGAGATCGGCTCCGGGACCCGGGTCGCCCTGGAGCGCCACCTCCGCGGCCACTCGATGGTCGACCCCGCCCTCGAGCTCGGGAGCAACTCGGCGGTCAAGGTCATGGCGGCGAGCAACCTGGCGCCCGCCGTGCTCAGCCACCTGGCCGTCGCTGCGTCCCTGGCCAGTGGTGAACTCGTGGCGGTTCCGGTCGCCGACCTCACCCTGCGACGCACGCTGCGGGCCGTGTGGTCCGGCCACATCACTGGCGCCGCCGAGGACTTCCTGCGCATCGCGCGGCCCGGTCACGCATCGCAGCGGTGACGAGAGGGCGAGTCCTGCGCGCCCTGCGCGCCCGGCAGCAAACTCGCAGAGATCCCCCCTACTCTCACAATGTGACCAGTCAACACGACCACCTCGACCGGCTCAGTTGCCCCCTGCGGGGGATGTCCTGGCGCGACGGCGAGGTCGTCGACGAGTCGGTGACCATCGGCGAGGTCGCCCAGGTCGCCAAGGACCCGAGCCAGCTGCTCTGGCTCGACCTGACCTCACCCAGCAAGGCCGACATGACGGTCCTCGCCGCCCACCTGGGTTTGAGCCCCACCCTGGTGGAGGATGTCCTCGCTCCGTTGGAGCGGCCCAAGGTCATCCGACACACCGACCACATCTTCTTCACGGCGTATGCCACCCGGCTGGGGCCACCTACGGACTCCGAGGCCACCGACTCCTCGAGACACCTGACGGTGAGCCGGGTGAGCGGGCTGGTTTTCAAGGGGGCCCTGGTGACGATCCGCGAGGACGAGACCTTCGACATCGACGAGGTCGTCCGGCGCTGGGCGGACAACGCCGACCTGCTCCGCTTCGGGTCCGGCGCCCTCCTCCACGGCCTGTTGGACACCATCGTGGACAGCCAGTTCGACACCATCCAGCAGATGGATGACGCGATGGAGGACCTGGAGACCGAGCTGTTCGAGAACCGCGGTGCCGATGCAACGTTCCTCCGCAGGGCCTACGGGCTGCGCAAGAACCTGGTCCAGCTCCGGCGGGTCGTCCTGCCGATGCGCGAGGTCGTCAACGGCGTCCTGCGCCATCGGCCCGACGAGCCGACCGAGCTGGCTCGCTGGTACGACGACCTCTACGACCACGTGCTGCGGGCGTCCGAGTGGACCGAGTCCTTGCGCGACATGGTGACGACGGTCTTCGAGACGAACCTGTCGCTGCAGGACACCCGGCTCAACACGGTGATGAAGAAGCTGGCCGGCTGGGCCGCCATCATCGCCGTCCCGACCGCAGTGACCGGGTGGTTCGGGCAGAACGTCCCCTACCCCGGGTTCGGGCACCAGCTCGGGCTCTGGCTGACGACGGGCGTGATCATCGGTCTGTCCGGAGTTCTCTACGTCTCGTTCCGCCGTCGCGATTGGCTCTGAGCGACCAGCCCCGCCACCGCCCCGGCGAAGATCGCGAAGCCGGCCGACGTCACCGTCCCGTCGCCGAGCCCGAGGCCGTGCGCGCGACGCGGGCTTGCCCAGCCAGTCCGCCAACGACGCCCCGAGCGGACGGGTCGACACGTAGGTGGTCCGAAACATCGCGACCGCTGGAGCCCCCAACCGCCAGGCGAGCAGCGGCAGCAGGATCGCGACGCCGAAGAAGACCGCCGAGGGGAGGTAACCCGAACCCAAGGTGTATGCCGTGAGGTCGCCGGCCGCCGTCCGCAGGGCGAACGTCGCCAGCGCCGTTGCCCACCCCTCAGAACAGAGCCGTGATCTCGGGGACCTTGGTCGCGGCATACCGGAGGCGGGACTGTGGAGCGGCGGAGACGCGGGTCTCGGTCACGGTGATCCACGATCCCAGCCTCGGCTGGCCAGCGGTTGAACGCCTCCTGAGTGCGAGCCGGGAGCCGAGGCGACGCTCAGTTGTGGTGCAGCCGTCCCAGTTGCGGCGCTGCGGTGATGAGCATGGCGGCCTCGGCGATGATCGCGACGATGCCGAGCGGCTCACCCCAGTTGCCGATGTCGTCGCCGATCTGCGGCAGCCCGATGGTGCGGCTGAGGAAGTAGCCCATCAGGGCAAGCGCTGCGACCACTAGGGTGGAGACTCAGACGGCCGGAGTGTCGGCGACCAGCAGCAGCGTGCCCAAGACGATTCCGGCGATCGCCAGCAGCACGAACCCGACGCCGATGTAGGGTGCCTCGCTCAGGTGCTGCTCGATCACCGGAAGGTGTGCCACGGCCTGCCCCACGGCGCCGATCGCAGCCAGCAGCCGCCACGGCGAACGCACCGGAGAGCCATCGAACAGCCAGGTCGCGCGTGAATGTGGCGCCGGCGTCGCTTGGATTGCGGTGGAGCTGTGCTGATCGCGGGACGTGGTCGTCATGACCCGGCCTTCGTGGAGGAGGCACCTGCGGACCAGATGCGCTAAGAGTTCGGAGCGAACCCGTCCGTGGATGTCTGCGGGGCCACTCGACTCAGCGGATGGCGCGCGGGATGTCTGCTCCTCACCTCTGTGCCGCAGCGTGAGCTGGCCGATTCGACCCGGCGGCCCTATGGTGGAGTGTCAACCCGATCGGGAGGACATCATGGATCTGTTGACCCGCGCCGAGCTCACGTCGCTCGCCCAGCCGGGGCCAGAAGGC
>JBDTAU010000123.1:0-4795 GCA_039924465.1 Dermatophilaceae bacterium | reverse complement strand
TGACTGAGGCGTTGTCCTTGTAGGCCACGATGGTGCCCGTCCCGGCGACCTCCTCGGTGTGGCGGATCATCCCGAACAGCGACCTGGGCTGCGCTGCACCGTCGATGACGAAGTCGGCGTTGAAGATCTTGTGGCGGCAGTGCTCGGAGTTGGCCTGCGCAAACATCATCAGCTCGACGTCCGAGGGGTTACGGCCCAGCCCGGTGAACGCGTCGACGAGGTAGTCGACCTCGTCCCCGGACAACGCGAGACCGTATGCCGTGTCGGCCTCCTCGATCGCCGCGCGTCCCCGCCGCAGGACGTCCACTCGCTCCATCGGCTCGGGTGGACCCGCTTCGAAGAGGGCGTCGACCTCACCGAGCGACGGCAGTGCCGACTCGGTCATCCGGTCGTGCAGGAGGTCAGCGACCGCGACCCACTGATCCTCGTTGACCGGCGCATCGCCGGACAGTGAATATTCGGTGACCCGCTCCACGCGCTGCACGTCGACGCCGCAGTTGTGCGCGATGTCGGTCGCCTTGGAGGCCCAGGGCGATAGCGTGCCCAGGCGCGGCGAGACGACGACGGTCGCGAGGTAGGCGCCCTCGGGCTCGGACCCGGCCGGCGGCCCATAGGTGAGCAGCCGGGTCACCGTCTCCAACGTCGCGGCATCCAGGGGGCCGTGGCTCGCCACCTGGTGCACGTACTGGGCCGCGATACCGGTCACCGTCGGAACGACCTGCTGCACGCGGGCGAGCAGCGCGCTGGCGCGGAAGGGAGAGAGGGCGTTGCCGCCCGGGACGGTGGTCAGCACGAGGTCGCGCGACGAGGCCATGGCGTGGGGGCTCCCGGAAGTGTGGTGAGGGTGCAGCGAGCGGCGTGCTGCCAGCTCAAGGTTACCGGGCGCCAAGGAGTCTCAGCTCCGCGCGTCCGGGAGCCTCAACTCCGGGCATCCGGGAGTCTCAGCTCCGCGCGTCCGGGAGTCTCAGCTCCGCGCATCCGTCCCCTCCCCTTGCTTTCGGTCGAGGTATCCGGGTCGAGGTATCCGGGTCGAGGTAATAGTTCGCCCGGTAGAGCGAGCTATCACCTCGAACCAGGGGCCAACCGGATCAGAAGGACTCGCCGGTGAGGCGTTCGTAGGCCTCGACGTACTTGGCCCGGGTCTGGGCGACGACGTGCTCGGGCAGGGCCGGCGGCGCCTCCCCGCTCGATCGGGACCAGCCCGACTCCGGCGAGGTCAGCCAGTCCCGGACGAACTGCTTGTCGTAGGAAGGCTGCGAGTGCCCTGGCTCCCACTGGTCGGCTGGCCAGAAGCGCGACGAGTCCGGGGTCAGGACCTCGTCAGCGAGGATCAGTCCTCCAGACCCTGAGTCACCAGCCCCTGAGCCTCCGCTAGGTGCCCGACCGAACTCGACCTTGGTGTCGGCGATGAGGATGCCGCGCTCAGCTGCGATCTCATTGCCGCGAGCCAGGATGGCGCGGGTCACCTCGGACACCTCTGCCGCCAGTTCGGCGCCGAGGGCCTCGGTGACCTCGGGCGGTGTCATCGGTAGGTCGTGCTGGCCGAACGGGGCCTTCGTCGATGGGGTGAAGATGGGTTCGGCGAGCCGGGACCCGTCGTCCAGACCAGGCGGCAGGGTGATGCCGGACACCGTCCCCGAGGCGCGATACTCCTCGAGTCCGCCGCCGGTCAGGTAGGCCCGAGCGATCGCCTCGAGCTGGAGCATCTCCAGTTTGCGGACGATGACCGCGCGACCGGCGACCGCCTTCGGGACGTCGGTCGACAGGACGTGGTTGGGCACCAGGTCAGCGAGTTGGTCGAACCACCACAGCGAGAGCCGGGTCAGCACCTCACCCTTGTCCGGGATCGGAGTGTCGAGGATGTAGTCGTAGGCCGAGATCCGGTCCGAAGCCACGAGCATCAACCGGTCCGGGATCACTTGGCCAGCGTCATCGAGCGGCGCATAGAGATCGCGCACCTTGCCCGAGTAGACGTGCTGGAAGCCGGGCAGCGCGGGCGACGAGACGTCGGTCATGCGGGACAGTCTCCCACCCTGCAGTGAGGGCGCTCTTCACGGCCCGGACGCGGAAGATCGGCACTCACAGGAAGGGCACCCACCGGAGCGGCACCCAACCGGAGTCCAAGAGGGGCCCTCATAGGAACCGCACTCAACTGGCCGCTGAGAACCACACTCTACCGACTCGGAACTGCCCTCGTCCGCGGAAGCAGTCCACAGCGATGGTTCGAGGTATTCGGTTCGAGGTGAAGAGTCGCTCCATCGAGCGAACTATTACCTCGACCGGAATACCTCGAACGGGCCGAGGGCTCAAGCGGCCGGGACCCATGCCGGCCGGGACTCAGACGACCGGAATACCTCGAACGGTGGCGGAGGCTCAGATGGTCAGGGACTCAGACGGCCGGGGACTCAGGCGGCCGGGGACTCAGGCGGGTGTGACCACGATCTCGCCGCGCTCCGCCTTGAGCGCGATGTCGCGGCGATAGTGCGAACCGTCGACCTCGATCAACGCGATCGCCTCGTAGGCCGCCGACCGGGCCTGCGCCAGGTCCTGGCCGACCGCGAGGACGTCGAGGATTCGGCCGCCGGATGAGACGAGCACTCCGTTCGGGTCGAGCGTCGTTCCGGCCTGCAGGACCACGACACCGGGCACCTGCGCAGCGGCGTCGAGGCCGCTGATCGGGTCGCCCGAGCGCGGGGCGGCGGGATACCCGTCAGCCGCGAGGACCACCACGACCGCCCGGTCTGCAGACCACCGCAGAGGACCGAACAACTCGAGACCGCCAGTAGCCGCAGCGAGGAGCAGTTGCGCAAAGGGCGTCTCGAGCCGAGCGATCGACGCCTGCCCGTCCGGGTCGCCGAACCGGGCGTTGAACTCGATGACCTTGGGGCCCCGCGAGGTGAGGGCCAGCCCGACGTAGAGCACCCCGACGAAGGGCGTCCCCCGGCGGCGCATCTCATCGATCGTCGGCTGCGCGACCCGGGTGACGACCTCATCGGCGAGACCGTCCGGAGCCCACTCGAGCGGCGAGTAGGCCCCCATGCCACCGGTGTTGGGCCCGGCGTCCTGCTCGCCGACCCGCTTGAAGTCCTGCGCGGGGGCCAGCGGCACGACCGTGGTCCCGTCGCTGATGCAGAAGACCGAGACCTCGGGCCCGTCGAGGTACTCCTCGAGCACGAGCCGGCCATCGGGCTTGGCCAGGCAGTCGGCGGCGTGGGCGAGCGCCACGTCGAGGGAGTCGGTGACCACCACACCCTTGCCGGCGGCCAGCCCGTCCGCCTTGACGACGTGCGGCGTGCCGAGTGCGCCCAGACCGGACTCGACCTGCTCCATCGTCGTGCAGACGTGGGCCCGGGCCGTCGGGACCTCGGCCGCAGCCATGACCTCCTTGGCGAACGCCTTGCTGCCCTCCAGTTGCGCGGCCGCGGCGGAGGGGCCGAAGACTGCGAAGCCGGCTGAGCGGCAGACGTCCGCCACTCCCGCCACGAGAGGCGCCTCCGGGCCAATGACGATGAGGTCGACATCGTGCTCGCGGGCCAGCGCGGCGACCGCCTCGCCGTCGAGGATGTCGATGGCCACGCAGAGGGCGGTCGCGTCGATGCCGGGGTTGCCCGGGGCTGCGAGCACCGCGTCCACCTCGGGGTCGGCCGCGATGGCCTTGACGAGTGCGTGTTCACGGGCGCCGGAGCCGAGGACGAGTACCTTCACGGGCGCCAGCCTAGAGCCCGCTCCTGAACCGCCCCAGATCAGCCGAGTCGCGCGAGCAGGCCGGACCGGACGGCAGGCCACTCGTCAATGAGGATCGAGTGCACCGCCGAGTCGCGCCACGACCCGTCCGCGCGGCGGGAGTCGCGCCGGGTGATCCCCTCGAACTGGGCCCCGAGTCGCAGGATCGCCGCACGCGACCGCTCGTTGATGACGTCGGTCTGGAGCTTGACCCGCCCGAAGCCGCAGGTCTCGAACGCGTGCGCCAGCAGGAGGAACTTCGCCTCGGGGTTGACGGCGGTCCCCCACCAGCGCGAGCCATACATCGTCCAGCCGAGGTGGACGTGCTCGCGGACGAGGTCGACGTCGCCGAGGGAACTCGTGCCGACGACCGTGCCCGCCGGGCCGAGCCCCGAGTCGGAGACGAGCCGGACCGTGTAGGCGGTGCGGCCGGGGGCACCGGGGGCGACCACCGACGCAACGAGCCGCTCGGTATCGGCCAGCGTCTGGTGCACGTCGCTCATGACGTAGCCCTGCTCATAACAGCGCGGGTCGCCGAACACCGCGAAGAGCCCGGCGGCGTCCTCAGCGCGCAGCACGTCGAGCCGGACGGTCCGCCCGACGAGCGGCATCCCGGTGGGCGGCACACAGCGCGACGGGGACACCCATCGACCCTAACGGCGCGCCCGGACAGCGACACAGCGTCCGTATGCCGTTGAGTCTCCTCCCAGCGCCCCCGCCCTCCCGCGCGGAGTCCGCAGAGGGAGTCGCAGGAGCAGTCGCAGGAGCAGTCGCAGAAGGCGCCCCGTGGGCGGCCTCCGAGGAGCCTGCGTCAGGCCACGAAGGAGTGGGATGGCCCACAGCCGGTGCGGGCTGGGACGGGCGCTCGACGGCATACGGCATCGACAGGCGCCCCGGGTGGTTAGACTCAATGGTTCCCGTCTCCCAGCGGGAGACCTCCGCCGCCCTCGAGAACACCTGGAAGCCGTGACTTCTACGAACACCGAGACGACCCGTCGGGCCGCTGTGCCCGATATTGTCGCCGAACAGATCGCCATCGAGCAGGCCCACGTGGACCGAGTCCACGCGGAAC
>JBDTAU010000122.1:0-4158 GCA_039924465.1 Dermatophilaceae bacterium | reverse complement strand
CCCGAGCGCTGGTTGGCGCTGGCCTGGCTGATCGGCTCGATCGGCAGGCGCTGCACCTTCAAGCGCTGGGAGTAGCGCGAGATCCGCGCGGTGCCGGTGTCGATGACATAGCGGATGCCCGGGACCGTCAGTGAGGTCTCGGCGACGTTGGTGGACAGGATGATTCGTCGTCCGGTGTGCCGGGAGAAGACCCGGTGCTGCTCGGCTGCGGAGAGACGGCCATAGAGCGGCAGCACCTCTGTCACCGGCAGCTTCATCCCGGCCAGGGCGTCGGCCGCGTCGCGGATCTCCCGCTCCCCGGAGAGGAAGACCAGGATGTCGCTGTCAGCCCCGGAATGGCGCTCGGTCCAGAGCTCGAGGGCGGCGTCGCAGATGCCGGTGATCAGGTCCCGTTCCTCATCAGCGGCACCGGCACTGTCACCGTCACCGCGATCCGGGTCGACCAGCGGTCGGTAGCGGATCTCGACCGGGAAGGTCCGGCCGGACACCTCGATGATCGGGGCCGGGGTGCCGTCGGCGGCGGCGAAGTGCTCGGCAAAACGCTGGGGGTCGATCGTCGCTGACGTGATGATGACCTTGAGGTCGGGGCGGCGCGGCAGCAACTGCTTGAGGTAGCCGAGGATGAAGTCGATGTTGAGGCTTCGCTCGTGGGCTTCGTCGATGATGATCGTGTCGTAGCGGCGCAGGTCGCGATCCCGCTGCATCTCTGCGAGCAGGATGCCGTCGGTCATCACCTTGACGAGCGTGTCCTTGCTCGACTGGTCGGTGAAGCGGACCTGGTAGCCCACCGCGTCACCGAGCTCGACCCCCAGCTCGTCGCTGAGCCGCTCGGCGACGGCGCGGGCCGCGATCCGACGCGGCTGGGTGTGCCCGATGACTCCCTCGAGCCCGCGCCCGAGCTCGAGGCAGATCTTGGGCAACTGGGTGGTCTTGCCCGATCCCGTCTCACCAGCGATGACCACGACCTGGTGGTCTCGGATCGCGGCGGCGATGTCATCGCGGCGCTCGACGACGGGCAGGTGCTCGGGATAGGTGATGACAGGGACCAACCCGGCCCGCGCAGCACGGCGGGCTTCGAGCTGCTCCGCGGTCGGCGGCCTACGGCTGGTCTGGCGTTCCCGGCCGCCCCCCCGACCCCTGCCCGCGCGCGGGGCTCGTCCTTCGCCGGTGCGGTCGGCCCGCCCCTCGCCCCCGGCCTGCCCCTCGCCCCCGGCCTGTCCGGCACGTCCGGCACGTCCGGCCTGTCCGGCACGTCCGGCCTGTCCGGCACGTCGAGCGCGTCCGGCACGTCGAGCGCGTCCGGGTGTGCCAGCCCCACTCGCAGCGGTGGCGGGATCCTCGGGCATGAGCCACAGGATAGGCGCCGACAGCCCCACGTTCGGAACGGCACGGGGGGCGAGGCCGTCCACAGTTCGATAGATTGTCCAGACCGCAGGAGAAGGGGCATGCCGTGTCAGATTTTCTGCCGTATCGGCCGGACCCGTTGGCCAACGACTTCGGCTCCATCCCCTACGAGCCGCCGACCGCCCCGGACGACGAGCCCGCGCCAGAGCTCGCAGCACCCTCCTGGCCCTCTCCCCCGGCGCCGGCCTTGTCGCCGTACCCGGCGCCGCCGCCCTATGAGCGGGTCGCCGCCGTGGAGACTCCTGCGCGTCCCGACCCTCAGGCCGAGCAGAATCACTACCCGAGCCTGGCGGGCTGGGTGAAGTTCACCGTGGTCGCCTTCATCGCGGTGATCCTGCTGGCCATGCTGAGCGCCAGCCCGGACGAGTCTCCGTTCGGCGACGGCCACGGCGCCATCGTGCCCTCGCTCAGCGACGACCCGGTCGTGTTCCTACCCGCCTCCACCGCGCAGATGACCGTCGAGGTGACCGGACCCGACCGCACCGCGTCGATCTACATCTCTGGACTCGATACAAACCGCGTGTACTCCGACATCATCCTGCCGCTCGGGGAGTCGATGACCGTCACCAGTGGCCAGACCATCACGATCACGGCCACCCTCAACGGAGCGATCGACGCGACACCGCTTCACTGCCGGCTCCTGGTGGACGGTGAGCTCGTTTCCGAGGCCACCGCCGACCAGACCGTCGAGTGCACGCTCACCACCACGTGATGCAGGACGTCGTCCCATCGGTGGTTCAGAGCTCGCTCACCCGTCCGCGTCAGCGGGGGCATTGGCACCGGCGCGCCGGTTGTTGATGGCGACCCGGGCCGCCATCACCTTCTCGAAGGCGGTGTGCCAGAACCTGCTGAGGACGATCTCACGCTCCCCGACCACCTCGACGACGTCTGCCCCCGCTCCCAGCTTGAAGAGCAGCAGCCCGGTCAGCGGCGAGGTGGCGCCGAGTGAGGTGTTGAAGCCGCGCAGGTCATAGGCGGTGCAGCCGGCTTCGATGGCGTCCTGGATCGCCTGCCACTGCAGCGCATTCGAAGCACGAGCCTCTCGATTGCGGCTCGTCGACCCACCGTAGAGGTAGGAAAACATGTCCCCGACGCGGACCATGAGGGCCGACGCGAGGACGTCCCCGTCGACGTGTGCCTCATAGATCGTGGCGCTGATCCGCGGGTCAGCGCCGGAGCCGAAGGCCGCGACCATCTGGGCGAAGTACGACTTGGCCCGGGGGAAGAAGTGATCACGCACCGCGGTCTCGGCGTAGAGGTCGTGGAACGTGTCAACACCCTCCAGCCCGACGGCCCGCACCTCGACACCGGCTTTCGTGGCCTTCTTGATGTTGCGACGCCATTGCTGGTTCATCCCCTTGAGGACCTCGTCCGCGCTGCGACCCCGAAGGTCCACGACGCAGACGTAGCGGGGCTGGCCCACCGCCGCGGTGTTGCCCCACCCGATCGGTCGCCACGGGCCGCGTTCGAGCCAGGCTTCGAGCGAGCGGGCCACCGGGTTGTCCACGGTCGGCGGCAGGTTGGTGAAGGACATGAGGCCGCCCTCGGCAATCTGCTTCTTGACCACCTCCGGCTCCCACGAGCGAGACACGACGGGGAAGCCCAGCCGCAGGGCGAAGGCTCCGTCGGCCTTGGCCCAGGCGACGAGCGGGTCGACCCAAGCCGCCGGATCCTTCGCCACGCTCTCCCAGGGCAGGGCCGGTCCCTCGGGGAGATAGGCAAACGAGCGCCGCAGCTTGGGCAGGTTCCGCGAGAGCACCAGGCCGGCGCCGAGGAGCTCGCCCGTCCCGGAGAACCAGCCGAGGGGGGTCTGGCGCCAGTCCGGCTTGGTCCGGGCCCACGCTGGGGTCTGGAGGAAGCTGCCCCCGAGGCTGAGCAGCGTCTGCTCAAGCTGGTCCAGCGAGATGGGGCGAACCGTGAACGGGCCGCTCGGAGCCGGTGACTGCGTCTGCTGCATGGCGGCAACCTTATCGAGCGTCGCCCCGGCGCCGGCTCCCCCGCCGTCCGTGGCGGTCGCCCCCTACCGGAGGGGCGCGGTCCGCCCGGGGCTCGCGGCCTCGGCCGCCCGACGAGTGCGACGGATCCACCAGAGGCCGAGGATGGGCAGGACCAGCGGCACGTACCCATAACCCGCGCCGAAGTGGGACCACACGGTCTTGTCCGGGAAGGCGGAGGGCACGGCATACGAGATGGCGCCCACGACCAGGACGCCGACGAGTTCGATGGTGACGGCCACCTGGGCGACCCCCACGGAGGCCCGGCCGCCCCGGGCCAGCCCCACGGTGGCCACGATGTAGATCAGTGCGGCCAACGCCGACAGCAGGTAGGCCAGCGGCGCCCGATCGAAGTATTCGCTGATCTGCAGGATCGAGCGTCCGGTCGCAGCGAGCGCCAGCAGCCCGTAGACGGCGACGAGCAGGCGTCCGGGGCCTCGGCCCGTGGGGAGGTCGACAGCCGTGCGGTCGTCCGGGGGCGAGCCGGCCGGTGTGGTGTTGTCAGGCACTGAGGGTCCAGATCTGTTGGAGTCGAGCCACCAGGATGGCCACGACGACGGCGCCGCCGAGCACCACCCCCATGGCCCACTGGGTCTTCTCCTTGATGGCGAGGTACACGGCCACCGGCACCACGATCACCACCGTCGGCAGGTAGGCGATGAAGGTCGCACGCTCCGCCCCGTCCTCGATGGCCCCCGACTTCCCGATGCCGATGACGAGCTGCACCAACAGCCCCACCACGAGCAGCGCCGCGACGATC
>JBDTAU010000121.1:0-4656 GCA_039924465.1 Dermatophilaceae bacterium | reverse complement strand
GTGCACCGCGTGGTCGAGAAGCTGCTGCACACGCCGACCCGTCGGGTCAAGGAGTTCGCCCTCGAGGGACACGGCGACGAGTACGCGGCTGCGTTGCGCGAACTCTTCGAGCTCGAGCCACGAGAAGTCGCCAACGTCAGCTCCCCGCCGAAGCGGGCCGACGCATGAGCACCCTTCGGCTCGGCACCCGACGCTCCGCCCTCGCGAGGACCCAGTCCACGTGGGTGGCCGACCAGTTGCGTGCAGCCGGTCATGAGGTCGACCTCGTCGAGATCGTGACCGAGGGGGACGTGTCCGGTGAGCTGCTCACCGCGATCGGTGGCACCGGGGTCTTCGCCTCGGCGATCCGGCACGCGCTTCACCAGAACCGGATCGACCTCGCCGTGCACTCCCTCAAGGACCTGCCGACGACTCCTGAGGAGGGACTCGTGCTCGGGGCCCTCCCGGTCCGCGAGGACAGCCGGGATGTCCTGGTGGCCCGGGACGGTCTGACTCTCGGTGAGCTGCCAGCCGGGTCGACCATCGGCACCGGCTCCCCGCGGCGGACCGCTCAACTGGCGGCTCTCGGGCTCGGCCTCGAGATCAGGCCGATCCGCGGCAACGTCGACACCCGACTCGCACTGGTCACCTCGGGCACTCTCGACGCCGTCGTCCTGGCCCGCGCGGGCCTGGCGCGGCTCGGGCGGCTCGGCCACGTGACCGAGGTCCTCGACCCCATCCAGATGCTGCCGGCGCCCGGCCAGGGCGCCCTCGCGGTCGAGTGTCGCGCCGACCGCAGCGATGTGCTCGCAGCCCTGCTGCCGCTCGATGACCCCGACACCCGCACCTGCGTCACCGCTGAGCGGGCCCTGCTCGCGGCCCTCGAGGCCGGCTGCACCGCCCCCATCGGCGCGCTCGCCGAAGTCGTCGACGGCGAGGACGGCCTCGAGCTGTCCCTGCGGGCGTTCATCGGCAGCCAGGACGGCGCGGTCGAGTTGCGTCGCTCCCTCGTCGGCCCCTACACCGAGCCGGAGACCCTCGGGGCCCGGCTCGCCCAGATCTTCCTCGAGGACGGCGCTGCCGCCCTGCGAGACCCACGCCCTGTCGATCATCACCCTTCGGAGCATGTTTCGTGACTCGCCGCCAGCCATCCCTGCCACCACTGGGCACCACCACGGTCCCGACCGCCCCCGCCAGGGTGGCGTTCGTCGGGGCCGGACCGGGCGACCCCGGCCTGATGACCCTGCGCGGTCGCGACCTGCTCGCCGCCGCGTCGGTCGTCATCGTCGACCGGATCTCCCGGGACGACCTCGTGCTGGCTCATGCGCCGGCCGGTGTTGAGGTGATCGACGCCAGCCACGGGGAGCAGGGGCAGGAGCTCACCCATGCGATGCGGGCCAAGATCGTCGTGCGAGCCGCCAAGTCGGTGCGAGGTGACGGCCTCGTCGTGCGCCTGATGGACGGTGACCCTACGATGTTCAACGGGCTCGTCGAGGAGTTGCGGGCCTGTCGCCGGGCCGGCATCACCTTCGACGTCGTCCCCGGTGTCTCGGCCGTCTCGGCTGCGCCGATGTACGCGGGGGTGCCGCTGACGTCCAAGCAGGCGTCCTCGGTCCATGTCGTCAGCACCGAGAACACCCGGACCGACTGGTCGCGCTACGCCGGGATCGACGGCACCGTCGTGCTGCTCGGCTCGCCGGAGTCGATCCGGGCCGGGCTTGCCGGGCTCCTGGGTGCCGGGCACCCGGCCGCCAGCGGGGTGGCCCTGATGAGCCGTGGCACGACGGTGGCTCAGACCTCGCACGCCACGACCCTGGACGAGGTCGACGCCGCCTTCACGGGGCCGGCCAAGGTCAGCCCGACAGTGGCGGTCATCTCGGCGAACGTCGCCCTGCGTGATGACTTCTCATGGTTCGAGACCAAGCCGCTCTTCGGCTGGCGCGTCCTCGTGCCCCGCACCCAGGCCCAGGCCGGCTCCATGGTCGATCGCCTCTCCGGCTACGGAGCGACCGCCGAGGTCGTCCCCACCATCTCCGTGGAGCCCCCGCGGACGCCGCAGCAGATGGAGCGTGCGGTCAAGGGACTGGTCACCGGTCGCTACGAGTGGGTCGGCTTCACGTCGGTCAACGCCGTGCGCGCCGTCCGCGAGCGCTTCGAACTCTTCGGACTCGATGCCCGGGCCTTCGCCGGGCTCAAGGTCGCCGCCGTCGGGGGCGTGACTGCCGAGGCGCTACAGGACTGGGGCATCAACCCCGACCTCGTACCGTCGGGGGAGCAGAGCGCTGCCGGCCTGTTGGCGGAGTGGCCCCCCTACGACGAGGTCCTCGACCCGATCAACCGGGTCCTGCTGCCGCGCGCCGACATCGCGACCGAGACCCTCGTCGCCGGCCTGCGTGACATGGGCTGGGAGGTCGATGACGTCACCGCCTACCGCACGGTCCGCGCTGCTCCTCCCGCGGCCACCATCCGCGACGCCATCAAGGGCGGCGACTTCGACGCGGTCGTGTTCACGTCGAGCTCGACGGTGCGCAACCTGGTCGGCATCGCCGGCAAGCCGCACCCGACGACCGTCGTGGCCTGCATCGGTCCGGCGACGGCCAAGACAGCCCAGGAGCACGGTCTCCGGGTGGACGTGCTCGCCCCCGAAGCGAGCGCGGCCAGTGTCGTCGACTCGCTCGCCGGCTATGGCCTCGGGCTGATCGGGGCGGCGGCGGAAGCCGGCCAACCCGTGCAGCGCCCGAGTGACAACCGTCCGGCCTCGCGCCGACGCGCCAAGTGATCGAGCGGCCCCGTCGGCTGCGCCAGTCGCCAGTCATGCGGGGACTGGTCGCGCAGACGCGCCTGCATCCCCAGGACCTGATCCTCCCGGCCTTCGTGGCTGAAGGCATCACGCAGGCGCGCCCGATCACGAGCATGCCGGGGGTGGTCCAGCACCCCCTCGACGGGGTCGCCGCCCAGGCCCGGGCGGCCGTCGACGCAGGCATCTCCGGGATCATGCTCTTCGGTGTCCCGACCACGAAGGACGCGCGCGGGACCGGCGCGACCTCGCCCAGCGGCATACTCAACCAAGCTCTCGAGCGGGTCCGCGCGGAGGTCGGCGACGACCTGCTCGTGATGGCCGACACGTGCCTCGACGAGTTCACGGATCACGGCCACTGCGGCGTGCTCGACTCGCGCGGCCGCGTCGACAACGACGCCACCCTCGAGATCTACGCCGACATGGCCATCGCCCAGGCCCGGGCCGGCGCCCATGTCGTCGGGCCCTCCGGGATGATGGACGGTCAGGTCGCCGCGATCCGCACGGCGCTCGATGGGGCCGGCCTTCAGGAGACGGTGATCCTCGCCTACGCGGCGAAGTACGCCTCGGCGTTCTACGGCCCGTTCCGTGAGGCCGTGCAGTCAAGCCTGCAGGGCGATCGCCGTACGTACCAACAGGATCCGGCCAACATCACCGAGTCCCTGCGCGAACTCGACCTTGATATCGCGCAGGGCGCGGACCTGGTCATGGTCAAGCCCGCCATGTCCTACCTCGACGTCGTCGCGGCCGCGGCGCAGCGGGCCACGGTCCCGGTGGCGGCCTACCAGGTGTCGGGGGAGTACGCCATGATCGCGGCCGCCGCGGCGCAGGGGTGGATCGACCGGCGCGCCGCAGCGCTGGAATCACTGCTGTCGATCAAGCGTGCGGGCGCCCAGGCGGTGCTGACCTACTTCGCGCTTGAGGCAGCGGAATGGCTCGCGCACCCCTAGGATTCGATCGTCGAGGGGATGAGGGGGATACGTGCCGGGTGTGGAACAGTCCGACGTTCGCTGGCTCACTGATGCCGAGCAGCGCTCGTGGCGCGCCATGCTGCGCGGCACCCGACTGCTCGAGGTGGCCCTTGATGCGGCCCTGAGGACCGCCGGCCTGCAACTGAGTGAGTACGAGGTCATCTCGATGTTGTCGGAGGCCACGGGCCGCCGGCTGCGGATGTCCGACCTCGCAGCCCGGGTGGTGCAGTCCCGCAGTCGCCTGACGCACACGGCCGCCAGGCTGGAGAAGCGTGGCTGGGTCCTGCGGCAGGCCTGCGTCGATGACAAACGCGGTGTCGAACTCCTGCTCACCGAGGCCGGGAGCGAGGTCATCGTCGAGATGGCCCGGATCCACCTCCAGAGCGTGCGCGACAACGTCATCGACATCATGACGCCGGAGCAGTTCCAGGCCCTCGGCGATGCCATGGCGATCATCCGGGAACACCTGGATCCGGAGCATCTCACCGACCGCTGAACGGCCCCCACAGAAACCTTGCGACAATGGCGTCATGACGACTCACCTTGGTCCCGACGTGCTCTCGCTCGACGTGCCCCACTCGGACGCACTCTTCGAGCGGGCTCGCCAGGTCATCCCCGGCGGGGTCAACTCGCCGGTGCGGGCCTTTCGCAGCGTCGGTGGGACGCCGCGATTCATGGCGTCCGGGCGAGGCCCGTGGCTCACTGACGTGGACGGGAATCGCTACGTCGACCTGATCTGCTCGTGGGGCCCGATGATCCTGGGCCACGCCCACCCCGACGTGTTGGAAGCGGTGACTTCGGCTGCTGCCCAAGGCTTTTCATTTGGGACTCCGTCTGCCAACGAAGTCGACCTGGCGGCGGAGCTGGTCGCGCGCGTCGAGCCCGTCGACCAGGTGCGCCTGGTCAACT
>JBDTAU010000120.1:0-3967 GCA_039924465.1 Dermatophilaceae bacterium | reverse complement strand
CGAGGTGTCATGCACGAGCGCGGATGGGACGGTGAACCCCGACACGTGCCCCGTACAGCCCTTCACCTCATGGCCCTGATCCCCGGCCAACCCGGACGGATGGCCAAAGCCGCACTCGCCATGGACGTTCTCCCTACCCCAACGCCAGGACCGATCCAGTGACTGAGACGCGGCCATATGCCTGCTCCACAGCAAGATGAGGACAGCAGGAAAGGGTCCCGATGCCCCGGTCAATGTGCGTCTCAGGATGATCGCGCCGTGGTGGGGGTGCCTGACAGAGCCGGTCGATGCTGAACGAGGTAGCCGAAGGGGGTCAGGTCGCGATCATAGGGATTGATGGCTCATTACAACCCACGGTGTAGCGCGGGTGGGCGCGTCGGTCCGCGGGTGGGGGTCGAGGTCTTCCGATGATGGGAGTTCTCACACCGCCCATCGGGAAGACCTCGACGTGTCTGACGCCACCTTCGCTCGCCCTGACCTGACCACCTTCACCCGATCAGACGAGCTCGGCCCGTGCAGCAGTCGGCGCGCGAACCCTTCGGGTGGCCGCCGACCACGCTGCTGGTGACGGTGTGCCGCTACCAGTGCACCAGATGCAGACACGTATGGCCCGTCGGTGACCAGCCTTCCTCGCCGACCCGGTGTCGGCGTGTAGGGCCAGAAACACCGTTGGACGGACATACCCGAGCATCCCTCCTACACGCCCTATCTGGGCCGAATTGACGCGCACCGGCGGCGCCCGAATCGCGGCTGTTAGACGAAGGGTGCGGTGCGCTTAGGCGAACACGGGCCGGCGCAGCGCCGCCAACTCGTCGACGATGAACTCGGCGAAGGCCTCCCCGAGTGGCATGTCGGACATCCCTTCAACGAAGAGGAACTGTCCTTGTGGGTTGATCTCGAGGAAGACCGGTTCACCGTTGGGCGGCAGTTTGACGTCGAAGACGCCCATGCGCAGCCCTAGACGAGTGGTCACCTCACGAAGTCGGACGCTGAGGCGCTCATCGATGACGATGGGCGCGACCTCCATGTCGTTGGCCAGGCGCCAGTCCAGTTCATCGCTGCGGATGCGGGCAGCGTGGACCTTCTCGCCGAAGACCATGACGCGCAGGTGATCCGTTCCTGGGATCTCCTCTTGGTAGACGGTGGCCGAGACCGTGATCTCGTCGTCGTTGTCAAGCGAGTCCAGAGTCACTCGACCCGCCTCCAGGGAGGTGCCAAGCAGGCCGGTCAAGGTCTTCGCGATCACGGTGCCCCCGTGGGCCCGGGTGAACTCGCGCACCGCAGAGGGGTCCGTACTGATGAGCGTCCGCGGCACGGTCAGACCGACACTGCGCGCGACGCTGAGTTGCAGGATCTTGTTCTGCGCGCGCTCAGTCGCGTACGGGTCGCTGATCCACGCACCGGTGAAGCCCGCCATCAGCAGGCCCCGCAGACCGGCCCGGTTGTCCTTGACGACGAGTTTGCGCATCTGTGGGTCGGTCACGGCATCCGGCACGTTCGGCCGTCCGTGGCACCGGCGCCACCAGACCAGGTCGAGGTCAGTAACGGACACCCTCCCGCCGTCCTCGGTGGGCAGGGTCAGCTCCGGTCCTGCGACATTGCTCCAGGTGAGTCCTCCGGCGGCCGAGAGGGTGTCGCAGGCAACGACGGCCACGTCGACGTCATGTGCCTCCTGCAGCTGCCTGCGGATTACGCGTGCGTGTAAATCCCCAGCCAGGGTGACGATCGCTACTTTGCTCATGGTGTCCTTGTCCTGTCGATTTTCTGTAGCCGCCGGAGGTCTCAGGTCACTCGTCGCAGTCGTCCCAGCCGTCGTCCGAGCCGGAGATCGAGCCACCGGGCCAACGCATGGCCTCGGGCTCCGGTCCCATGACGGCCTGCTCCCAGGCGTCGAGCTTGGCGGGGTGCTGGTAACCCTTGTGGCTGCGCGTGAACCGCGCCGCCATCGGTGCGAGCTGATTCATGATGAGTCCTTTCAGTTGGTTGGTTGAATGCCTCGTATCGAGCATCGACAGTAAGAGGCTCAAAGCGTCGGAGTGATACCTCGCCATCGCGCGACTATCACCGTGTACCGGGACAATTGAGCGTGGTGCAACCGAGTGGGGAGTTGAAAGGACGCACCTTCTCACGGTTGGCTTGGCGTCCTGAGCCGGGGCATTCTTCAGGTGATGAGCGAAGCGGTGGACGTGGAGGTCATGCGCCCCCGCGTCGGCCCCGCCCCCCTCTCGGAGGGTGCGAGGACTGAAAACCCGGTGAGTTCACGCCATGGACGGGGCGGACGAGGCCCCGGCGGGGAGCGACACATCGGCTCGCATCACCCGAACACCGACGTAGCCGAGCGACCCGAGGGCGGCGACCAGGCCCACGACTCCTGCGAGTGGACCGGACACCACACCGGCCACGACGAAGACGAGCGCCAGCGCGGGCACCCATACGGGGACGGCGCTGGCTCGGCGCAGCCCGATGGTGAGCACCAGCGGTCCGATCATCAAGCCGATCATGAATAGTGCAATGACGACGCCTCCGAGCAGGTCGTTGGTGCCCTCGAGTTTGGCGAGGGCGCTCGCATCGAGCCCGCTGGCGGCGTAGCTGGCGTAGGTGCCGAAGTAGCCGACCGCGTGCCCCATCGAGGCGATGGCCCCGACGACGAGCAGTCCCGCCCCGATCCTCGTCGTCCTCGCACCACGGCCTGCCACGAGCCGGCGTGCGCCGATGGCGCCCGGCACGAGGAGCAAGGCCGCGAGGACTTCGAGCAGGCCCGCGGCCACCCACAGGCCGGGCCGATCGTGGATGGCAGCCGTCAGCGCGGCCGTCGACGGGTCAACTGGCTCGAGGGTCCGTCGGAGGATGTCCCCGATCGAGAAGGCACCGATCCCGAGGACCAGAGCGGCCCCGAGGAGGGTGCGATGGTGGTCGTTGACGTTCATGGGAACTCCTTGCTGGTGTGACCGGCGCGGGTCGGATCGACGGCACCGGGAGCGCCGGATTCCCGGTCCCTCCAAGGTGGGCCCGCACACCGGGACCCGTCGTCCCCATCACTGGTGAACGAGCGGGATCGTCGGCTGAACTTCGAGACGCGGCCGTCATCCGGATGGGGGATGCCCGTCCGCCTCGATGCCGATGCGCCGTGGTGCGGCGCGGCCTAGTGTGGACAGGTGAGCGACAAGTGGACGTCGTGGCGCCACCGGCGAGTAGCAGGGCTGCTCCGCGCGGACCTCGCGTTGGCCTGCTTCCTCTTCGCGGTCGCCGTGCCCAGTGCCCTGTTCCGGCTGCCTGACGATGGCCCTTTGTGGGTGACCGTTCCCGTGGCTGCCGTGATGACCGCGGCCCTCGCGTGGCGCACCGAGCGCGCGCTCGCCACCGTGGTGGTCGTCGTCGCTGCCGGCTACCTCCAGACCCTGATAGCCCAGGAGCCGGGCTCGCTCTGGGCGCTCGCGACCTACCTCGTCGTCGCCTACTCGGTCGCGGCGAACACCACGGAGGGACGCGCGGCCATCGGAGGGGGCCTGCTGGTCGGGGTCCTCTTGCTGGAGGAGTGGCAGATCCACGGGGAGGACTACCTCTTCGTGGTGCTCATCTTCGGCGGGGCCTGGCTCCTCGGCCGGGTGGCCCGACAGTGGCGGTCCAGGGCAACATCCGCCGAGCTGAACCAGGACGAACGTGCCCGCCTCGCGGTCGCTGACGAACGGGTGCGCATCGCACGCGAACTGCACGACATCGTCGCCCACGGGGTGAGCGTCATTGCGATCCAGGCGGATGCGGCCCGGGCTGTCCTGCCGATCGACCCCGACCGGGCCCGAGAGCCGTTGGCCGTGATCTCGGCCAGCGCTCGCGAGGTCCTCGACGAAATGCGGCGGCTCCTCACCCTCCTGCGGATGGACGAGGATGACGAGACTGCGATCGCTCCCGTCCCCCGCCTCGACCAGGTGGCCGATCTGGTCAACGGTCTCAAGTCCGCCGGACTGCC
>JBDTAU010000119.1:0-3619 GCA_039924465.1 Dermatophilaceae bacterium | reverse complement strand
GTGGACGGGACCGCCTACGTCGTCAACGGCCCCGGTGAGCAGACCCTCCCGTGGATGCCACCCGAGGTCCGGGTCATCCTGCGGAGCAAGGACAGCGGTGCCCGACTGTTGACGGTCCGGGCGCGGACCGAGGTGCTCGAGCCCCGAAGCGAGGCGTGGCAGACCGCGGCCGACTCCCTTCGGGCCAGCCGGCTCAACGCGGTCGATGACAGCCTGGAGCGGTGGGCGAGCTCGTGCACGATCACGGCGCTGCGACCGTTCGACGCCCCGGTGGAGTCGCCCGGATCGTATGGCGCCGACAACCTTCGCGCGCTCCCGGCCGAGACGCCCGCGACGACGGCCTCGTGGCGCCCCTGGCACTGGCGCGGGCGAGGCAGCCGCCGACGCAGGGGCTGACCCCATAACCTAGCCGTTATGAGTTCCAGCACCCGCGTCTTCGTCGCGCGCCTGACCGGCCTGAGCGTCTTCGACCCGCTCGGCGACCAGGTCGGCCGCGTCCGCGACGTCGTGGTGATCTTCTCCCCCAACCGGCCCCAGCCCCGGGCCATCGGCCTGGTCGTGGAGGTCCCGGGCCGTCGGCGCGTCTTCGTCCCGATGACGCGGGTCACCTCGATCGACTCGGGCGCCGTCATCACGACCGGCCTGGTCAACATGCGCCGCTTCGAGCAACGCACCAACGAAGTGCTCGTGGCCGCGGAGCTCTTCGACCGACGGGTCGCGGTGACGGACAAGGAGGCCATCGAGGACGGCTTCGCGGACGCCATCGTCGAGGACCTCGCCATCGAGCGGTCCGCTCGACGCGACTGGCTCGGCGCAAAGGTGTTCGTCCGGCAGACCTCCGGGGTGTCCTCGGCGTCGCGAGCCATGTCACGCCTGGCTCGGCGGCGGTCCGGCAAGACGATGCTGGTCGACATCCGAGACGTCGTCGGGCTGCACGAGCAGCCCGACGAGCAGAGCGCGGAGCGGCTCCTCGAGACCTATGACGACCTCAAGGTGGCCGACCTGGCCGAGGTCATCCACGACCTCAACCCCAAGCGCCGGGCGGAGGTCGCTGCGGCCCTCGACGACGATCGACTCGCCGACGTCCTCGAGGAACTCCCCGGCGACGACCAGGTCGAGATCCTTGCCGGACTCGGCAACGACCGCGCGGCCGACGTGCTGGAGGCCATGGAGCCCGACGACGCCGCCGACCTGCTGGCCGACCTGCCTCCGGATCAGGCGGAGCAGCTGCTCCAGCTGATGGAGCCCGACGACGCCGCCCCCCTGCGACGGTTGCTCAGCTACGACGAGAACACCGCCGGCGGCATGATGACCACCGAGCCGGTCATCCTGGCGCCGGAGGCGACCATCGCCGAGGCGCTCGCCATGGTGCGTCGGGAGGAGTTGGCCCCGGCGCTGGCCACGATGGTCTATGTCTGCCGTCCCCCGCTCGAGTCACCGACCGGTCGCTACCTCGGTCTGGTCCACATCCAACGGCTGCTGCGAGAGCCACCCCACGGCGCGGTCGGGTCCATCATCGACAAGGAGATGGAGGCGGTCCAGGCCTCGGCGAGCCTCGAGACGGTGACGCGCACCCTGGCGACCTACAACCTCGTCTCGCTCCCGGTCGTCGATGAGGACGGGCGCCTGCTGGGCGCGGTCACCGTCGATGACGTGCTCGACCACATCCTCCCCGACGACTGGCGCGAAGAACGCCACGACCTCGAGGTGCTGCCGTGAGCGATCAACCGACTCGCCCGTCCAACAGGCAGTCGGGCCGCACCAGCCGCGAGGTCCGGACCGATCGGACCGACCGGCTCGACCAGCCCCAGGAGCAGCGCGCCAGCCTGCTGCCGCGCGTCGCCCTCTCGCAGGAGTCCTTCGGGATCGTGGCCGAGAAGTTCGCTCGCTTCATGGGGACCGCCAAGTTCCTCCTGTACATGACGTTGTTCATCATCGTCTGGATCACCATCAACGCCGTCGGGATCTACGGGCTGCACTGGGACCCCTACCCCTTCATCCTGCTCAACCTCTTCTTCTCCACCCAGGCCTCCTACGCTGCGCCGCTCATCCTGCTCGCCCAGAATCGTCAGGCCGACCGGGACCGGGTCTCGATCGAGCAGGACCGGGCCCGCGATGAGCGCAACCTCGCCGACACCGAGTACCTCACCCGCGAGGTCGCCTCCCTTCGTCTGGCCCTGCGCGAGCAGGCGACCCGCGACTTCGTCCGGTCCGAGTTGCGCGACCTGCTGAGCGAGCTCGAGGACCGCTCCCTCATCGCGCCTCGCGACGTCGATCCGGACGGCGACAAGCGGGACCGCCGCACCAAGTGAGGGATCACACCCCGAGGGCACGGTGGGGCACGGCGCCGGCCCGGCATACGATGGCAAACATGTCCACCACCGCACTGCCCAGCCGTGACGCGCTGCTCACGGCACTGTCGAAGGTCAACGACCCCGAGATCCGCAAGCCGATCACCGAGCTCGGCATGGTCAAATCGGTCGAGGTCGACGAGTCCGGTGTGGTGGCCCTGACGATCTATCTGACGATCGCCGGATGTCCGATGAAGTCCACCCTGACCAATGACTCCACGGCCGCCCTGCTCCAGGTCCCGGGTGTCACCTCGGTCAACGTGACACTCGATGTCATGAGCGACGAGCAGCGCGCCGAGCTGCGCTCCCAGCTGCGTGGCGGGGCTCCTGAGAAGGAGATCCCGTTTGCCAAGCCCAACTCGTTGACCCGGGTCTATGCGGTCGCGTCCGGCAAGGGCGGC
The DNA here is from genome assembly GCA_039924465.1 of Dermatophilaceae bacterium. Taxonomy (GTDB): domain Bacteria; phylum Actinomycetota; class Actinomycetes; order Actinomycetales; family Dermatophilaceae; genus JAKDLQ01. The sequence goes on along the minus strand of JBDTAU010000119.1, from coordinate 867 downwards.
GTCGGCAAGTCGTCCGTCACGGTCAACCTCGCTGCGGCGATGGCCCAGCAGGGCCTGCGCGTTGGGGTCGTGGACGCCGACGTCTATGGCTTCTCGGTCCCGCGGATGCTCGGGGTCGAGCAGCGGCCCACGCAGGTCGACGACATGATCCTGCCCCCGATCCAGTACGACGTGAAGGTCATCTCGATCGGCATGTTCGTGCCGGGCAACCAGCCGGTCGTGTGGCGCGGCCCGATGCTGCACCGCGCCCTGCAGCAGTTCCTCGGCGACGTCTTCTGGGGCGACCTCGACGTGCTGCTGCTCGACCTGCCCCCGGGCACCGGCGACATCGCCATCTCGGTCGCGCAACTGATCCCGAACGCGGAGATCCTCGTCGTCACGACTCCCCAGCAGGCCGCTGCCGAGGTCGCGGAGCGGGCCGGCGCCATCGCGCTGCAGACCCACCAGCGGCTCGCGGGTGTCATCGAGAACATGTCATGGCTCGAGTTGCCAGACGGCACCCGTCAGGAGATCTTCGGCTCCGGCGGTGGCCAGGCCGTTGCCGATTCCCTCACCCGCAGCATCGGCGCCCCGGTGCCGCTGCTCGGTCAGATCCCGCTCGACACGCGACTTCGCGTCGGCGGGGACAATGGCGTCCCGGTCGTGCTCGGTGAGCCCGACTCCGCGGCGGGCGTGGTGCTGCGCGCGATCGCGCGTGGTCTCGGCGACCGCCCCCGGGGTCTCGTCGGGCGCCCGCTCGGTCTCACCCCTGCCGGACGCTGACCTCCCAGCAACTCCCGCGCCCCGATTCGATGTAGGAGCGCGTCGCATGTGACGCGCTCAGACATCGACCCGGACATCGACCCGGACAGGGGTCGGGTGGGCTCT
>JBDTAU010000118.1:0-6986 GCA_039924465.1 Dermatophilaceae bacterium | reverse complement strand
GTCAGATCAGGCCCGACCCAGTCAGCGTTCGAACCGCTTGCGCACCGACTCGAAGACATACGTGGTCGCGGCGTCGCGCACCACACCCTTCGCGTTCCCGGCAGTCGCTCGGACACTCGAGGCCGCTCGTCCCTGGCCGACCCCAGCTGCCGGCACCCCACCTGCCGGCACCCCAGCGGGGGCCACCGTGTCGGCGGTCGTCGTCGGCACCAGCACTGTTGCCTCAGTGCTCGCCCCGGCCCCCCGTACCGGCAAGCTACCCCGGCACAGCCCCTGACCCAGCTCCCAGGCCAGGAACCGGTCGGTCTCCTCGATGAAGACGCGCAGCGCCCACGAGATGACCACCGCGTCGTCGGCTGCTCCGAGGACCGGCAGGAACGCCTCGGGGAGCAGGTCCAGCGGGGACACCACGTAGGCGACCGCCGCCACGACCAACCCGAGACGCCGACGGGTCGTGCCGGCATAACTGCCGTCGAGGGTGGCGCGCACGAGTCGCGGCACCGCCTGCGCCCGCTCCGCGAGCCCCGGCGCACCCACGCGAGTGGTGGCGCGCAGCACCGAGGCTGCGGAGAAGAGCACCTTGATGTTCGAGGACCTACCCATGCCCGCACCAACATGCGTCTCGAGCTCTCGATTCCCGCAGGCCCCACTCGTTATCGGACCGTGTCACGACCAGAGCCGTCACGAAGGCGCCTCACGACTGGAAGGGCGAGACGGACGGGAACTCCTGCCTGGCTGAATCCGCGATCTTGCCCAGCAGGTAGACGTCCACGCCCCCACCGACGACACCACCGGCGACCGGAACCCCGCGTCCGAGCCTCGCGAAGGTGCCCTGACCGATCCGCCCGAGCAGCCGGAAGGCGACCGCCTTGTTGAGCACCATGAGTGCCGGAGCCGGCAGTCGATCGACTGCGAGCGCGGCGAGCTTGCCCCCGGCCGCACGCACGCCGGCCTTCTTGAGCAGGTCCTCGCTGTCCGCCCCGGCGAGCGTGATCAGGATCGCCGAGCGGATCTCCGGCGCATTGAGGTCGTAGCCGCGCAGGTGTGCCGTGGCCGCGGTCATCCGGGTAGCCAGCAGGTGGAACGCGAGGACGTTGGCCGGCAGTGACAGCGGCATCGTGAAGAACCCACCGAGCCCGGTCACGAACCCTTCAACGGCCCCTAGCTGGCGGTGGTCCCGCTCCACGGCCTTGATCGCCCGCTCAACGTTCCCGTCCGCCTGCGCGAGCGCTTGCGTCGCCTGCTCGGCCGCCGAGTCGAAGGGACCCTTCCCGTCGATGCCGACGTCGAGCAGTCGTTCCAGCAGCCGGGTCGCTGCGCCGGTCAAGCCTGACTGGGCCACTCCGAGCCGAGCCCGTCCCAGCGCACTCCCATCCGCTGTCGCGGTGGCCACTCCTTGCGCCACTTGATCCGACGCCTGCCGCGTCTCGTCCCTGCCCCATCCGAAGATGCCCATTGGCGACCTCTTTCATCGTCGTATCCCCTGACCACCTCCGGCAGCCGGAAGCAACCGTATGCCGAATCGGCCTCGCGCGACAGTTCGAGGCCGGAGCAATCTCAACGACACCCGCCGCGTCTCCTAGAGTCGGGGGCGTGACCCCTGACACGACGTCCGAGACAGCAACCGAGACGACCCCGGAGACCACCAGCCAACGGCGACCTCCCACGCAGGCTGCCACGCAGGCTCCCATCCTCGGGGTCCCACTCACCGACCTGCGCCGGGACCACACAAGCGTCAAGTGGCGCGCCTACCCCCCGGACGTGCTCCCGGTGTGGGTGGCCGAGATGGACGCCGCACCCTGCGCCCCGGTGGTGGCGGCTGTCACCGAAGCGCTGCAGCGCGGCGACACCGGCTACACATGGGGCGCTCCCCTCTCCGAGTCCTTCGCCTCCTACGCGCACGACACCTGGTCGTGGGACGTGGCGCCAGGCGCCACGCAGATCGTCGCCGACGTCATGATCGGGGTGGCCGAGTTGCTGCGGTTGATCACCGCCGAGGGCGGCCCGGTCGTGGTCAACACCCCCTGCTACGACTCCTTCCACGGCTTCCTCGAGGCCATCGGGCGCCGCGCGGTCCACGCTCCCCTGACCGAGTCGCGCCGGATCGACCTCGAGCGGCTCGCCGACGCCTTCGCCAGCGCCACCGCCCACGGCGAGCGGGCCGCCTACCTGCTGTGCAGCCCGCACAACCCCACGGGGACGCTGCACACCCGCGAAGAGCTGACCCAGGTCGCGGCGTGCGCCGAGAAGTTCGGGGTGCGCGTCGTCGCCGACGAGATCCACGCCCCGATCGTGCACGAGGGGTCCTTCGTCCCGTGGCTCACGGTCCCCGGGACGCAGTCCGGCTATGCCGTCCACTCCGCTTCCAAGGCCTGGAACCTGGCCGGTCTCAAGTCCGCCATCATCGTGGCGGGCGACCCTGCCCTGGAGCGACTGCACGAGGTCCACACCCACGGGGCCAGCCACCTGGGCGCCATCGCCCACACCGCGGCCTACACCGATGGCCGGGACTGGCTCGAGCAGCTCCTGACCGAGCTCGATGCCAATCGTCGGCTCGTCGCGGACCTGATCGCGGAGCAGCTGCCCGGGGTCGTGCACCGGATGCCGCAGGCGACCTACCTCGCGTGGCTCGACTTCCGCGCGCTCGGCCTCGGTGACGATCCCGCCGAGGTCCTCCTGCGCCGGGCGAAGGTCGCCCTCTCCTCCGGCCCACGCTATGGCCCCGAAGGTCGCGGCTTCGCTCGGCTCAACCTCGCCACCTCACCGGACATCCTCCGCGATGCGATCTCCCGGATCGCGAGTTCTTTTGGCTGACAAGCCTCCCGGGACACCACTCGTCGCGCTGGTCGTCGGCGGGTCCTTGGCGTATGCCGCTGGGCCAGGTCTCGACGAGGCGTGGCCCCGGGCGGAACTTGCGGCACGCCTGAGCCGGGCGAGCGCCGGGGACGGCCCGCGGTGGGTCGTCTGGTCAGCGACCGCAGCACTGCGCGAGGTGGTCACGGCGCGTGTCGACGTCGCCCGGACGTGGGACCTGGCCGAGGCCCACCGGATCATCCACGGAGGCTGGCTGGCCTCGCCCGGTCACGTGCTCGCGGGCTGCCGCGGTCTGCCCGAGGACGCGGTGCCCACCCCCGGTCCGCGACGCCTCGCCGGCTTCGACGGTGACCTCTTCGACCTCGCAGACGGCGCCGGCGACGACTCGGTGCTGACCAGCGCCGGGCACCTCCGGGCCGACGCCGCGACCACCTGGCCCACGACGGCCGAGCGGCTGCGGCAACTCGCGGTCCTCGCCCTCGACTGTCAGGTGCAGCAGGAGAAGTCGCTGCGGGCCATCGGCGGCGAGCACACCGGGCGCCTGATCCGGACCGTGTGGTCCGAGTCGGCTGCCGCCGTGCTGTGCCTCGAGCTCGAGCGAGATGGACTCCCGGTTGATCGCCTCGCCGCCGAGGACCTCATCTCGGCCTCCGCGGGCCCGCGCCCAACCGACGACACCGACGCGGCGCGGATCCGCGCCCAGCGGGACCAGGTCGTGTTGCGGCAGGCGCCGGGTCGCGAACGCACCGACCTGCGCAACCCGGCGCAGGTCAAGGACCTGCTCGCGTCGGTGGGGGTGCTGGTGCCGAGCACCCGGGCCTGGGTGCTCGAGCCCTACCGCAGCACCCACCCCCTCGTCGACGCGTTGCTGACCTGGCGCAAGGACGAGCGGATCGCGACGACCTACGGCTACCGGTGGCTCGATGAGCACGTCGGGCCCGATGACCGGTTGCGGGGCGAGTGGACTGCGTGTGACGGTGCCGCGGGCCGGATGACCGCCCAGAACGGCCTGCACAACCTGCCCGCGCCGCTCCGCCCGGCGATCTGTGCGGCGCCCGGGCACGCCTTCGTCCGGGCCGACCTGGGACAGATCGAGCCGCGGGTCCTGGCGGTGGTCAGTGGTGACCCGGCCTTCGCCGAGGCCACTCGCAGCGACGACCTCTATGCGCCGGTGGCGGCCAAGCTCGGCGCGGACCGCCCTCTGGCCAAGGTCGCGGTGCTGGCCGCGATGTACGGGCAGCGGTCCGGCGCCGCTGGTGAGGCCCTCAAGGACCTCGAGCGTGCCTACCCGGTCGCGATGGGGCTGCTCGATCGGACCTACGCACGCGGGGTGGCCCGGCAGGCGGTGCGCACCTTCGGCGGGCGGCTCATCAGACTCGGCCAGGCACCACCGGAAGCGACCGAGGGAGCCGAGCCCAGCGGCATACGAGATGGTGCCGACGGGGCCCGCGGAAGGTACGCCCGCAACGCGATCATCCAAGGCTCGGCAGCGGAACTCTTCAAGGCGTGGGCGGCGACGGTGCGCCACGCGATCGCCCCACTGGGCGGTCAGATCGTGCTGTGCCTGCACGACGAACTGCTCATCCACGTGCCGCAGGACCGAGCGGCGGAGGCCACCCAGGCCGTCGACAGGTCACTCACCGCAGCAGCACGCCGCTGGGCCGGGACGGATGCCGTGCGCTTCGTCGCGGACACCTCGACGATCCACCGGTGGAGCGAGGCGAAGGGCTAAGAGCCCTCAGATCGCCGTGCCGGGAAGTGGCGCGTCGCCCTCATCACCCGCATTGTCCTGATCGTCGGTGACGTCCTTGAGGAAGGCCTCGAACTCCGCACCGATCTCGTCCGCGGTGGGCAGGTCGCTCAGGTCCGTCGCGAGGAGGTTGCGCTGCCGGCGCCCCTCGACGAAGGTGTCGTACTGCTGCTCCAGGGCTCGCACCACGGCGGCGACCTCGTCCGACTCAGCCATCTGACGGTCGATTTCGGCACGGTTGGTGTTGGCGCTGGTGGCCAGCGCGCTGAGGTCGAGGTCGAGTCCCGTGGTCGCGGCGAGCCGCTGGATGCCGATGACCGCGGCTTCGGCGAACTCACTCTGGCCGAGGTAGTGCGGGACGTGGACGGCGAAGCCGATCGCGTCCTGGCCGATCTCGCCGAGACGGTACTCCAGGAGCGAGGCGAAACTGCCCGGCACCTGCACGGTGCCGAAGGAGGCCTCGTTGCCGGTGATCAACTGTGGGTTGGTGCCGTGGGCCGTGACGCCGAGCGGCCGGGTGTGCGGCACGGCCATGGGGATGCCGTGGATCATGACGGTGAGGTCGACGCCCAGGGCACGACTGACGCTCAGGGTGGCCTCGGCCATCCGGTTCCACTGGTAGTCCGGCTCGGGACCGGCGAGGACGAGGAACGGGACTCCCTCACGATCCGTGACCCGGTGCAGCAGTAGGCTCGGCTCGTCATAGGAGGACCAGTGGTCCTGGTCGAAGACCATGACCGGCCGACGGCCTCGGTAGTCCATCAACTGGTCGACGTCGAACGAGGCGACCACAGTCGACTGGTGGGCCCCGAGGAGTTGCTCGGCGACGAGACGCTGCGTGTGCCCGGCGTCGATGAAGCCCCCGAGCGCCACGACGAGCACCGACGCCTGCATGTCCTGCAGCGGGGTGTCGGTCTCGAACTGGAAGAGTCCGTTGGGGTCCTGCACGAAGGGGCCTTTCGTCATGGCGACACACTGGGTGAGCCGTCGGTAGTTCTAGCGGGTCCAACGTCTGGGCCACCCCCATGATTCCCCACCCAGCCGCTCGCGGCGTCGTCCGGAGCGGGACGGACCGCTCAGGGAGTGATCTTGGCGATCGCCTTGACGATCCGCTGCGGCGACACGCTGTGGGCGGTGCCCAGGGTCTGGGCGAAGAGGGAGACCCGCAGCTCCTCGATCATCCAGCCGATCGCCACGACATCGGCGGCGCCGCGCTGGCTCGGGCGCAGGCTCTCGAGCAGGTCGGCGTAGCGGCCCTCGACGAGGTCGACCTGCTCCAGGGCCTGAGCGTCTCGGGCCAGGTTGCTCGGGGCCTTGTCGAGGCGGTGCTCGATGGCGCGCAGGTAGCGGTGCAGGTCGACGAGCCGAGCGGCGCCGGTGTCCGCGATGAAGCCCGGCCGGACCAGCGCGCTCCACTGGGCCTGCACGTCGGCCAGCATCGGGCGCACGGCTGGGTTGCTCGATGACTCCAGGGCGGTGACCGCCGCCGCGATCCGGACGTGGGCAGCCAGGATCGGCACCACGTCCCCGACGATCTGGACCACCCGCGAAGTCGTGTGGGTCCGGACCGCGGCCAGGGCCGACTCGACGTCCTCCCGGCTGCGGACCCGGTGGCCGGTCTGTCCGCCGGGCTCTGCGCTGCTGGCCTGGCTGACGCCGGGTTGGTTGACGCTGGGCTGGCCACTGCGCGCGCCGGTGACGACCTCCGCGCTGATGGCGTCGACGGCGGCCGCCAGGCAGTCCGCGAGCAGGTTGGGCACGCTGCCGTGCGGGTTGGTCCCGAGGGCGAGCTTCTGCGTGTTGCTCAGCCGGGCCAGGATCTGCTTCCACGGCGGGGTGATGCCGAGCAGGAGCAGGCGGCGGACGCCGAGCCGGTGCTGGGCCTGCGCCTCGCCACGAGTCGGCAGGACCCGCAGGTCGACCGCGGCCCCGGTGTCGACCAGGGCGGGGTAGCCGATGACACCCGAGTCGCTGGCGAAGGTCTCCTGGACGGTGTCGAGCTCCCAGCTGGTCATCCCGGTGCGCTCGAGCGAGGAGCTCGCGGCCCGCACCTGTCGACGCAGGTCCGGCGTCGCCGCGTCGCGGACCGCCTCCAGGTCCTTGCCCGATGCGAGCACGGCCCCGTCGGGCCCGTCGACGGCGAAGGTGAGGCGCAGGTGGGGCGGGATCCGCTCGAGCTCGAAGTCACCCGGTCGCACCGGGACCCCGGCTCGGCGCTGCAGCGCCGCAGCGAGGGACTCGACGAGGGGACCCGCGCTCGGGTCGAGGTCGCCCAGCACCGCGCGGGCGTGATCGGGCGCGGGCACGAAGGATCTCCGGATCCCCTTGGGCAGGGCCCGGATCAGCGCGGTGACGAGGTCCTCCCGGAAGCCGGGCACGTGCCAGTCGAAGCCGGTCGAGGTGACCTGGTTGAGCCGATCGA
>JBDTAU010000117.1:0-2522 GCA_039924465.1 Dermatophilaceae bacterium | reverse complement strand
GCGGGTCAGTGCAGGCCCTGGATGTCGGCCCGGCGGGCGATCGTCGCGGTGGCGCGCCGGCAGGCCGTCACGGGAACCCGGGGGACGATGTCGTCGAGGAAGGCATAGCGCCGCCGCAGCGACCGGTGGTAGGCGTCTGCGGTCGGCTCGGACGTCAGGGCGTCCCACCAGTCGGCGATGTCACCCCACCCGGGCGCGGCGAGCGACCCGCCGTACTGCTGCAGGGCGAGCGCCGCACTCAACGCGGCGAAAGACATCCGCTGCTCCAGCGGCCACTGGGCCAGCGTGCCGACGAGGATCGCGGCGCCGAAGACATCACCGGCGCCGGTCGGGTCGATCTCGGGGACCCGCAGGGCCGGGACGTGGGCCTCCTCGCCGGTCTGCGCATCGATGCCGAGTGCGCCTTCCGCCCCGTTGGTCACGATGGCCACCCGTACGCGATCAGCCAGCGCGAAAAGGGCCTCCTGGGCCGAGGAGGCGCGCGTGTAGGCCATCGCCTCCGCGGCATTCGGCATGAAGAGGTCGCACCGGGCCAGCCGGTCGAGGACGCACTCCTCCCACTTCCCGTCCGGGTCCCACCCGACGTCGGCGCAGATGAGCGACCCCTGCGAGCGGGCCACGTCGACCCACGACGAATCACCGACCGGCCCCCAGACGTCCTCCTCCGCGAGGTCGACCATGACCGAGCGGGATCGCGGGGGATGGCCGATCAACTCGCTCGCGGGCACCGGGGACGGATGTCCGTGCGAGACCATCGTGCGGTCGTGGTCGAAGGACATCGAGACGGTCACCGGGCTGTGCCAGTCGGGGAACTGCCGGCTGTGGCCCAGGTCGATCCCCTCCTGCTCCTCCAGGGTGCGCCAGCAGAAGTCGCCGTAGTCGTCATCACTGAAGGCCGCAGCCAGTGACGTGCGCAGCCCGAGGCGCTGGGTCGCGGTGGCGAGGTTGGCGATGCCGCCCGGGCACGAGGCCATCCCCTGCGCCCAGACCTCGGTCCCCGGGCGCGGTGGGGTCTCGATGCCCGCGAAGATGAGGTCGAGGAAGACGGTCCCCCAGAGGAAGACGTCGACATCGGGCGCCCCAGCCTCACGGTGGGCGGACAGTGGGTCGAACGTGTCGTGTGGCATCGCCTTCATCATTGCCCATCGGCACGGGCGACGGTCGGCATTGGCGCACCGCGGCGGGGTACGCATCGACGCGGTGGTGGTCGCGCCTTGGTAGCGTCACGGTCGTGGAGTCGTCATGAAGCTTGCCATCCTCGGTGGCGGCGGGTTCCGGGTCCCGTTGGTGTATGCCGCTGTGCTGGCGCAGCGCACCGGGCGGGCGATCCGTGAGGTGGCCCTCTACGACACCGACGCGACGCGACTGGCCGCGATCGGGCACGTCCTCGACCAGCAGGCCCAGCGGCATACGGTATCGGTGCGGGAACCAGGCGCCGACAGCAGTGTTGCCGACGCCACGGGCGAACCGGCCGGGGTGATCGCCACGACGTCACTGGACGCGGCGCTCGAGGGGGCCGACTTCGTCTTCTCCGCGATCCGGGTCGGCGGGTTGCCGGGGCGGATCGCCGATGAACGGCTGGCACTGGACCTCGGGCTCCTCGGTCAGGAGACGACCGGTCCCGGTGGGGTCGGCTACGGACTGCGGACGGTCCCGGTGGCGCTCGACATCGCTGAGCGGGTGCGGCGACTCGCGCCGCAGGCCTGGGTCATTAACTTCACCAACCCGGCCGGGCTGGTCACCCAGGCGATGCAGACGGTGCTCGGCGACCGGGTCGTCGGGATCTGCGACTCGCCCCTGGGCCTGGCCTCGCGCGCTGCCGGGGCGCTGGGGCTGGCGGTCACCGACGTCGAGATCGACTACGCGGGGCTCAACCACCTCGGCTGGTTGCAGGGGCTGCGGGTCGACGGCCGGGACGTGCTGCCGGACCTGCTCGCGGACGCCGGGCGGCTGGGCTCCTTCGAGGAGGGCCACCTCTTCGGCCCGGAGTGGCTGCAGACCCTCGGGGCCATCCCCAACGAATACCTCTTCTACTACGACTTCACCCGGGAAGCGATCGGGCAGATCACCGCCAGCGCCCAGACCCGCGGGGAGTACTTGCTGGCCCAGCAGGGCGACTTCTATGCGGCGGTGGGCGCCGCGCCCCAGACTGCACTGGCGACCTGGGACGCGGCCCGGCGGGACCGCAACGCCACCTACATGCAGGAGACCCGCACGGTCAGCTCCGCACCCGGTCAAGGGGCCCCGCTGGCGAGGGCCGAGGCCGACATCGAGGGCGGCGGCTACGAGGGAGTCGCGCTCGCGCTCATGACGGCCATCGCGAGTGACCAGCCCGCGACCCTGATCCTCAACGTGCGCAACGGGACCGGGAGCGGTGGCCTCGCGATTCCCGGCCTGCCTGAGGACGCGGTCGTCGAGGTCCCGTGCCGGGTGACCGGGCTCGGGCCAGAGCCGCTGCCGGTGTCGCCGCTGCGGGGTCGCTCTCTCGGGCTCGTCCAGCAGGTCAAGGCCGTTGATGAGCT
>JBDTAU010000116.1:0-5452 GCA_039924465.1 Dermatophilaceae bacterium | reverse complement strand
CGGGCGGCAGGGCCTCGCTCATCCCCTCGCCGCCGAGCTCGCCCATCTGCTTGCGCAGGGCTGCGGTCGTCGCCGCCGTGACCCCGTCCGACACGGGCTCAATCAGCTCGAACCAGCGGGGCATCGTGGCCTCGACCCACTCGGCTCGGCTGAGTCCCACGGCCCGCCAGGACGGTGCCGCGAGGGTGGTCTGCTCGTCCAGCCACAAGGTCGCCACGGAGACGGCGTCGTTGATCGCCCGGCTCGCGGCGGGGTCGTGCACGTCATTGCCCGCGCTGCTCATGACGTGCTTGCGCGCCACGTCCGTGGACAGCGCCAGGGCGTCGCTCGGGGTGTGTGAAGCGGCCATGAAGGTGCCGAGCTGGGCTCGCATCGCGGCGAGCGTCGATGGGTCGGAGGGATCGACACCCATGCCGCGCATCATGTCGCCAAGCTCTGGGTTGGTGGCGGCCTCACCCAGAACCCGTTCGAGCATGGCTCCGAGGTCGCTTGGGTCGAAATCTCCGGGCAGGCCAAAGGGGGATTCATCGTCGTTCCACGGCTGCGGGTCGCGCTCGTCGGACATGGTGCTCCTCGATCGAAAGTACGTCTCCAAGACAACCACGAAGCGGCGCCAATCGTTCCCTCGAGCGGGCCGATTCCGGCTGATTTCGGGCCGATTCCGAAGCGACCCGGTGCAGCGGAGGCATCATCGTGCCTCGCGTGGGACTGTAGACCGCGCGAGGGCGCGCTGCGGGTGGGGTCCGGCGGCATACGATGCCTGCGTGACTGTCACCCTCTGCGAGATCCGTGAGGCGCCCCTGTCGGTGGACGAGGTGCTGAGCGCCGTGTCCGACGCGCGGGCCGGCGGCGTCTGCCTCTTCGTCGGCACGGTCCGTGACCACGACCACGGGGAGAGCGTCGAGGAGCTCGACTACAGCGCGCACCCGCAGGCGGCGCAGACCGCGCGGTCCCTGGCCGAGCGCCTGGTCGCCGACGGGCGCAGTGTCCGGATCGCCGTCGTGCACCGCGTCGGCCGACTCGAGATCGGTGACATCGCAGTCGTCGTCGGGGTCAGCGCCGAACACCGGGGAGAGGCCTTCGAGGTCTGCCGGGAGCTGATCGACGAGTTCAAGGCGACGGTGCCGATCTGGAAGCACCAACGCTTCGGCGACGGACGGGACGAGTGGGTCGGCCTGCCGTGAGGACCTGGCGCAGGAAGGACAGGTCCGGGCACGTACTTCCCAGCACCGCGGAAAGGCAGGAGCCCGGCCGGTTGTCCCGCGGCAACATCGCGGTCCTGATCATCTTCTTCCTGGCGCTCGCGATCATGGTGATCGGCTCGGTCGTCCGGCTGCCCTACGCCGTGCTGAGCCCCGGGCCGACGATGAACGTCCTCGGCGACGCGCCGAGTTCCACGACCCCACTTATCGGGATCGACGGCGCACCGAGCTACCCGGCGGACGGTGCCCTGCGGTTCACGACCGTCTACATCGCGGGTGGGCCGGGACACGCCGTCGATGCCTGGACCGTCCTGGAGGCCTGGCTCGATCCCGCGCAGGACGTGGTGCCGGTCGATGACGCCTTCGATCCCAACGCGTCCCCGCAACAGGTCGAGCAGGAGAACGCGCTCCAGATGCAGGGCTCCCAGCAGGAGGCCACCGCCGTCGCCCTGCGCGCCATCGGCAAAAAAGTCCCGACCCACATCGTCGTCGCGTCCGTCCTCGAGTCCTCCAAGGCCGTCGGCATCCTCAAGGTGGGGGACCGGATCAACTCGATCGAGGGGGTGTCGACCGAGTCGTTGGACGGCATCCGGGAGGCGCTGCAGAAGGTGAAGCCCGGGGACCCGGCCGCGGTCGGACTGACTCGTGCAGGCACCTCGCTCACAGTGCAGGTGCCGACCATCGAAGTGGCCGGGGGCCGCTCGGCGCTCGGCATCCTGATCGGCATCGACCACGACTTCCCGGTCAAGGTGACGATCAGCGCAGGAGACGTCGGCGGCCCCTCGGCGGGGCTGATGTTCTCGCTCGGCATCTACGACAAGCTGACACCCGGCTCGTTGACCGGCAACCACATCATCGCCGGGACCGGGACGATCGACGACAGCGGCACGGTGGGACCGATCGGCGGGATCCGACAGAAGCTCAACGGGGCGAAGGACGACGGGGCCAACTTTTTCCTCGCCCCGGCCGCCAACTGTAAGGAGGTCGTCGGCGCCATCCCCGACGGGCTGCAGGTCTTCAAGGTGGGCACCTTCAACCAGGCGGTGACCGCCGTCGAGGCGATCGCCGAGGACCGGACCGCGTCGTTGCCCCGCTGCTAGGGGCCCCCTGGGCCCAAAGCAAGCCAGTGCCAGGCCCAGAGGGGGGACAGAGTCAGGCTGAGGTCTGACTGGCGGCTACGGCGCGAAGGTGGCCTTGAGGGCCTCGACGAGCCCGGGGGCGATGTCCGGGCCGGTCGCGACGGCGTCATCGGAGTCGTGGTCGCGCTGGCGCAGCAGGCAGATCGTCGGGCCGTCCCGAAGCACCGCCGCGAGCAGTCGGACGTCCTTGCGATCCGGGTGGGCGGCGAGCGCCTCGACGGCGTCATCGGGGCGGTCGGGCAGGCCGCGCTCAGCCTCGGGCGGGACCACCATCCGCTCGATGGCGAAGGCGCACCCGTCGACCTCGTCGGGCCAGGCCAGCCGGCCCAGCAGCGTCTCCAGCGAGGTCGTGGTCGGCAGGCCCTCTTGCTCGATGGCGGTCAGCGCGCCCTCGGCGAGGTCGGACGCGCCCATCTGGTCGCGCAGGTGTGGCTCGCGCACGAGCAGGTCGGCGGTGCGCACCAGTGCGAAGAGTCGCGCGGGCTGGTCCCATCCCGAGGCGGCGACATGTCGCTCGGTGTCGAGGGCGGCAATGGCGAGGGGGTCGATGACCGGCTGCGAGTTCACGAGCCCATCGTGCCGTATGCCGCTGAATCGCGACCGCGCGCACCAGCCGGATGAGCGTGGCCAGGGGGCGACTTCCGGCGGGGGCCGGCCCAGCGGCATACGGCGAATCGGGGTGATTTCGAGATCGGGGACCGGCTGGCGGTAGTCGGGGGGCTGAACTGCTCGCCGGTCGGGTTAGGGTTGCCGGGAATACGCCGACCACGAGCGACTGAAGGCAACAAACGTGAGTGACCACGAGTCCGGCCCCGACGCGGGCCATTCCGACGGGGACGACGGAGGCGCGGGCCATGGTGGCAAAGCCACGGCCGTGACTGCCCGCCCGCCCCGCAGCCCGCTCGTGATGGCGCTCGTCATCGCGGGAGCACTCGTGGTCGCGCTGTCGATCCTGGCGCAGTTCTGGACCGAGATCCTCTGGTACCAGTCGGTCAACTACCAAGAGGTGTTCACCACCCAGATCATCGCCAAGGTGGTGATCGGTATCGTCGGCGGGCTGCTCACCGCGGCGGTCGTCTGGTCGAGCATCCACATCGCCTTCCGGAACCGACCGATCTACGCCCCGTCGCCGGAGACCCAGGTGATGGAGCACTACCGGGAGCTCGTCGAGCCGATGCGCCGGACCGCCACGGTGGCGGCGCCGATCGCGCTCGGGCTCTTCGCCGGTCTCAGCGCGGCCACCCAGTGGGACACCTTCCTGCTCTGGCGCAACGGCTCGGCCTTCGGGGTGACCGACCCGGAGTTCAAGATCGACATCGGCTTCTACGTCTTCGACCTGCCGTGGATCAACTTCGTCATCGCGTTCCTCACGATGGTGCTCATTCTCGGGCTCGTCGCCGCGGCGTTCACGCACTACCTCTACGGCGGCATCGTCGTCGGCGGCAAGATGCGTTCGACCCAGGCCGCGCGGGTGCACCTGTCCGTGCTGCTCGCGGGGATCGTGCTCGTGCGTGGCATCGCGTTCTGGGTGGACCGCTACAACCTCGCCACCGCCCAGTCGACCCGGATGACCGGCATCCAGTACACCCAGTCCCACGCCGTCATCCCGACCAAGGGGATCCTGGCGCTGGCTGCGCTGATGTGCGTCGGGCTCTTCCTCAGCACGATCTGGACCCGGTCCTGGCGACTGCCGATCGTCGGCGTCGCAGTGCTGGCCGTGCTGGTGGTGGCCGTGGGCGGCATCTATCCAGCACTCGTCCAGTCACTCAAGGTGATCCCCTCGGAGAAGTCGCTCGAGGTGCCCTACAGCCAGAAGAACATCGACGCCACCCGAGTGGCCTACGGCGTCAACAAGATCAAGGTCGAGCCCTATGACTCGACCACCACAGCCAGCCCGGGTCAGTTGCGTGGTGACGCCGCAACGGTCCCCGGTATCCGGATCATCGACCCCAACATCGTCAGCCCGACCTTCAAGCAGCTCGAGGCGTCCAAGGGCTACTACCAGTTCGCCGACGTCCTCGATGTCGACCGCTACAAGATCGACGGCAAGCTGCAGGACACCGTCATCGCCGCGCGTGAACTCGACCTCACCGGCGTGCCTCAGGGGCAGCGCAACTGGCTCAACGACCACACCGTGTACACGCACGGCTACGGCGTCGTCGCGGCCAAGGGCAACACCCGCGAGAGCGATGGCCGTCCGAGTTTCATCGAGTCGGAGATCCCCACGCGTGGGTTGCTGGGCGACTACCAGCCGCGGATCTACTTCGGCGAGTCCTCGCCCGAGTACTCGATCGTCGGCGGGGGCAAGAAGGAATTCGACTACCCGGACCCGGCTGGGACGGGCCAGATCACCAACACGTATGACGGGGTGGGCGGAGTCGCCCTGGATGGCCTGAAGCGCTTCGCCTACGCCATCAAGTATCGCGAGATCAACTTCATCCTCTCGGACGCCGTGACCGCGGACTCCAAGATCCTCGACTACCGCACCCCCCGCGAGCGGGTCCAGCGGGTGGCTCCGTGGCTGACACTCGATGGCAACGCCTACCCCGCGGTGGTGGACGGGAAGGTGCTCTGGATCCTGGACGGCTACACGACCACGGATCAGTACCCCTACTCGCAGACGACCCAGATCAACACCGCGACCGAGGACGCCGTGACCCAGACCAGCCAGTCGGTCCGTGCCGTGCAGGCCGGGCAGGTCAACTACATCCGCAACTCGGTCAAGGCGACCGTCGATGCCTACGACGGCACGGTCAAGCTCTACCAGTGGGACGAGAACGACCCGATCCTCAAGGCCTGGATGCAGATCTTCCCGGGGGTCGTGCAGCCCATCAGTGCCATCGACGGCCCACTGATGGGGCACCTCCGCTACCCGGAGGACCTGTTCAAGATCCAGCGCACCATGCTCTTGAAGTACCACGACACCGATGCGTCGTCGTTCTTCGGCGCCCAGAACTTCTGGGAGATCCCACGCGACCCGACGCTGGCGAACGCCGACTCGCTCCTGCAACCGCCGTACTACCTCTCGCTCGCGATGCCCGGGACCTCGCATCCGTCCTTCTCCCTGACCTCGACCTTCATGCCGGTCGGTGACCGCAACGTCCTCACCGG
>JBDTAU010000115.1:0-15387 GCA_039924465.1 Dermatophilaceae bacterium | reverse complement strand
CGCCGGTCGCAAGGACAGCGGCGAGGACGCGCTCGGTGTCGGGGACCGGCACGTAGAAGACGAGCACGTCCAGATCGATGCCCCCGCCGCCCGAGGCGGTCGCGTCGGCCCCCGGCCTGCGCGAAGGCCTCGGAGCAGCGGGAGGCGAGGGGCGCACTGGCCCTCGAACTGCGCCTTGCCCGGACCCTGCTCGACGAACGAGGTCATGCCGATCTCGCGGTCCTTGGTGCCGAAGAGTCCGGCGAAGAGCATCCGCTCGATCTCGAGACCGGTCTCGAGGTCGACCTCGAGGCCCCGGTCGATGGCTTCCTTGGCCGCGCGGATGGCGTAGGTCGGGCCGTTGACGAAGGTGGCTGCCCACTCACGTGCGGCCGGGTAGACCTCGGCGGCCGGGACGACCTTGTCGGCCAGACCGATCGCGAGGGCCTCGTCGGCGTCGATGAACCGGCCGCTGAAGATGATGTCCTTGGCCTTGGCGGCGCCGACGAGGCGCGAGAGGCGCTGGGTGCCGCCCGCGCCGGGAATGATGCCCAGCAGGATCTCGGGCTGGCCGAGTTTGGCGTCCTCGGCGACGACCCGGAAGTCACACGCGAGTGCCACCTCGCAGCCCCCACCGAGCGCGTAGCCGGTGATCGCCGCGATGACCGGCTTGGGGATGCGCGTGAGTTCAGCGATGGCCCGGGTCAGGGGTCCGGAGCGGTCGACCATGTCGGTGTATGACATCGCCTGCATCTCCTTGATGTCCGCGCCGGCCGCAAAGACCCTCTCGCCGCCATAGACGATGACCGCCTTGACGTCGGGGTTGGCGGTGGCTTCGAGCGCGGCCTCGCGGATCTCGTCCTGGACCTGGACGTTGAGGGCGTTCATCTTCGGGCGGTCGAGGCGGATGGTGCCGATCCCCTCCGACACCTCGAGCCGGACGAACTCCCCCATCAGCTCTGCCCCTGACCCGCGGCGCCGTCCTGACCGGGGGCGACCGGCTGGCCGTTCTCGTCGAGCGGGAGCCAGGACTGGAAGAAGAACTGGACGCTCTGCAGGATGTGGTTGATCGAGAGCGGGACGAGCACATCGAGGTCGGCGTTGGGCGTGATCACGTGCTCGGCCGAGACGACGAGGCTCTCCTGGACCAGAGTCAACTTGACGAGGTTGAGCTGCAGGGTCAGGTCGTTGCAGCGGGCGAGACGCTCGTTGCGGTCGGCCGAGACCGGCTCCTGCAACTGCCACTGGCCGAAGAAGCGCACGAGCGGCAGCTCGCCCTCGGCGACCCGAGCGAAGAGGGTCTGGTCATTGACCGTGAACTCGAGGTCACCGTCGTTGTCGACCGTGGCCTCGACCTCGAGGCCCTTGAGGACGCCCAGGATGCGATCGCGCGCAGGCGCAGCGCTCGCGGCTCCGTTGGGCTGGTCAGCAGGAAGGTTGGGCTGGAAGTTGGGCAGCGAAGTCGGGTCCGTCATGCCCCAACCGTAACGACCCCTCGAGACCGAGTCACATTCGAGGTGGCCCGGGCAGCGGGCGGCTGGCACGCATCTAGGCTTGGCCCATGCCTGCGCCGCCACCAGCCGTCCCGGACGTCCCACCGGAGTACGGAGCCCGACTCGTGCCCGGAGGCGCGGAGTTCTGCGTCTATGCCGGCCATGCTTTCGGGGTGGAGGTCTGCCTGTTCGACCGCGATGCCGATGGCGTCGAGACCGAGCGCCGGGTGCCGCTGCGCCATCGCGCCCACGGAGCGTGGTTCGGCACCGTCCCCGGGGTCGCTCTCGGCCAGCGGTATGCCCTGCGCGCCTCCGGCCCCTGGGAGCCGGAGCGCGCCCAGCGCTACAACAGTTCCAAGCTCCTGCTCGACCCCTATGCCCGTGCGATCGAGGGCGAGGTGCGCCTCGACCGCGCCCTCTACGCCCATCAGGTGTGGCCGGACCTCACCGAGGACCTGTCCGATGCCGATGATCAAGACTCCGCGCCGTACCTGCCTCGGTGCGTCCTCGTCAGCGACGAGTTCGAGTGGGGCGACGACGCCCCGCCCCGCACGCCCCTGACCGAGTCATTGATCTACGAGGTCCACGTCAAGAACGCGACCGCCACCCACCCCGGGGTCCCTGAGCACCTGCGCGGCACCTATGCCGGCCTGTGCAGCCCGGCCTTCCTCGAGCACCTTCACTCCCTCGGCGTGACCGCGGTCGAGCTCCTCCCGGTCCACAGCTTCTCCCACGAGGTCCACCTCGCCGAACGCGGCCTGCGCAACCACTGGGGCTACAACACCCTCGGCTTCTTCGCCCCGCACGCTGCCTACGCCTCCACCGCCGACCCGCAAGGCGTCATCGATGAGTTCAAGGGCATGGTCAAGATCCTGCACGAGAACGGGATCGAGGTGATCCTCGACGTCGTCTACAACCACACGGCCGAGCAGACCCAGTCGGACCTGACCCTGTCCTGGCGAGGCCTGGACAATCGCGCCTACTACCGCCTCGACGCCCGGGGACAGGACATCGACGTCACCGGCTGCGGCAACACCCTCGACCTGGTCCACCCGATCGTGGCCAAGATGGTGCTGGACTCGTTGCGCTACTGGGTGCAGGAATGCCACATCGACGGCTTCCGCTTCGACCTGGCGGTCGCCCTCGCCCGGGGCCAGGATGACGGCTTCGACCCGAGCCACCCCTTCCTCATCGCCCTGCGAACCGACCCGGTCCTCTCCCGCGTCAAGCTCATCGCCGAGCCGTGGGACGTCGGCCTGCACGGCTGGCGGACCGGACAGTTCCCACCGCCCTTCTCCGAGTGGAACGATCGCTACCGGGATGCCATGCGCACCTTCTGGCTCCGCGACCTGGCCGCCTCCACCCGAGGGGACGCCGGTCACGGCGTCCGCGATCTCGCGACTCGCCTCGCCGGCTCGCAGGACCTGTTCGGAACGCTCGACCGGGGCACCATCGCCTCGATCAACTTCGTCACCGCCCATGACGGGTTCACCGTCGCCGACCTCACCTCCTACGACGTCAAGCACAACCTCGCCAACGGCGAGGACGGGCTCGATGGGTCCAACAATCACGGGTCGTGGAACCACGGCGTCGAGGGTCCGACCACGGATGCGGCCATCAACGCCTCCCGGCGTCGTTCGATGCGCAACCTGCTCGGGGCCCTGCTCCTGTCGACGGGCGTCCCGATGCTGAACGGCGGTGACGAGTTCGGGCGGAGCCAGGGCGGCAACAACAACCCCTACAGCCAGGACAACGAGATCTCTTGGTATTCGTGGGATTTCGAGCCCTGGCAACATGACCTGCTCGAGACGACACAGCATCTGGCCAGGCTCCGGCGCGATCACGCGGTGCTGCGTCAGCGGCAGTACTTCGCGGGACGGCCCGCGCACTCGGACGGGTCGGCAGACCTCGCGTGGTTCGGTGGCGACGGCGAGCCCATGGGGCACCGCTGGGACGGCCCGACCGTCGACGTGCTGCAAGGCCTGTGGGGTGGCGCCTGGCTGGCGCACCGGTCGGTCCTGCTCGTCCTCAACGGAAGTGCGTGGGCCGTCGAGGTCACCCTTCCCCCGGCACCGGGCTCACCGGCCTACGAACTGGTGTGGGACAGCACCGACGAGCGCCCGGCACCACCGAGCGAGCCCGTCGCCTCCGGCACGGAGGTGGCCCTCGGCCCCTCCTCGATGCAGGTCTGGTGCGCGGTCGAGCCCGCCTGACCACCCCGACCGCCCTGCCCGACCGCCCTGCCCGACCGCCCTGACTGACCGCCCTGACTTCGTCACGGCAGCGCGAGCCCTGGGGCTGCGCTTCAGCCACAGGCCGCGCCAGAGCCGACCGACTGCGCTGTGTCACAGGCGCTGCGGGGGGAAGCCCAGCCGCTGCCCCGAAGCGCAGCAACATCGCCGAAGCGCAGCCACCGCGGTCAACCCGGACGCACCGCCGAAGGCCCTGGCCTCCTCGGGACCGGCGGGGCCGGTACCCGGGGAGGCCAGGGCCTCTCGAGGGCTGGGTCTCAGGCGATGCGAGCCAGTCCGAGCTCGGCCGAGGTCGCAAGCGACCGGTGCTTCGGCACGATCCGGATGCTGTAGCCGAAGGACCCCGTGCGGGTCAGGGCCTGCTCGCCGCCGAACTCGTGGCGTCCGTCATCGAAACTCTCGATGAGTTCCAGCGGGACCGACTCGGTGTCGCGCAACTCATCGGACTCCGAGACCCGACCGTGCACGATCTGCACCTCGACCTCATCGGCGCCCAGACCGGCCAGGTCGACGTAGGCGCGCACGTGGAGGATGTCCCCGATCTGCGGCGAGTCCGACAGGCCCGAGGGCTCCACGTGGTCGACCTTGACGTTCGGCCACGCCGCACGCACCCGGCGCTTGTAGTCGGCGAGCTCCTTGGCACCGGCGAAGTCGGTCCCCGCGAGGGAACGGCCCGCTTCGGTGGCCGGGCAGTAGAGCTGCTCGGTGTAGTCCTGCACCATGCGGCTGGCCAGCACCTTCGGGCCCAGCGTCGTCAGGGTGTGGGTGACCCGCGAGATCCAGTTGTGCGGCAGACCGGTCGCGTCCACGTCGTAGTACTCCGCCGACACGTTGTTCTCGATCAGGTCGTACAGGGCTGCGGCCTCGATGTCGTCCCGGCGGTCCGGGTCCTCGACACCATCGGCCGTGGGGATCGCCCAGCCGTTCCGGCCGTCGAACCACTCGTCCCACCAGCCGTCGAGGATCGAGAGGTTGAGGCCGCCGTTGAGGGCCGCCTTCATCCCTGACGTCCCGCAGGCCTCGAGGGGTCGCAGCGGGTTGTTGAGCCAGATGTCGCACCCGGGGTAGAGGTGCTGGGCCATCGCGATGTCGTAGTTCGGCAGGAACACGATGCGGTGCCGCACCTCGGGGTCATCAGCGAACTGGACCATCTCCTGGATGAGCCGCTTGCCCGTCTCGTCGGCCGGGTGAGACTTGCCGGCGATGACGAGTTGGATCGGGCGCTCCGGGTGCAGCAGGAGGCTCTTGAGCCGCACCGGGTCGCTCAGCATCAGGGTGAGACGCTTGTAGGTGGGAACCCGACGGGCGAACCCGATGGTCAGCACGTCCGGGTCGAGCACGTCGTCGATCCACCCGAGCTCGGCGCGGGTCGAGCCGCGCTTGAGCCACGAGGACCGGACCCGACGCCGCACGTCGTCGACCAACTTGGCACGCATCTCCCGCTTGGCCGCCCAGATGGCGTCGGCCGGAACGGAGTCGATCCGCTCCCAGGCGTCCGTGGCGGCGATGTCCTCGGTGCCCAGGTGCTGGCGCGCCACGTCGTAGACGGCCCGGTCCACCCACGTCGGGGCGTGAACGCCGTTGGTGATGCTCGAGATCGGGACCTCGGCATCCTCGAAGCCGGGCCACAGGCCGTCGAACATCTCGCGGCTGACCACGCCGTGCAACTTCGAGACGCCATTGGCGCGCTGGGCCAGGCGCAAGCCCATCACGGCCATGTTGAACACGCCGGGCGTGCCGCCCTCGTAGTTCTCGGCGCCGAGGGAGAGCAGCCGCTCGACGGGGACCCCGGGGACCGCGCACGACCCGCCGAAGAAGAGGTTGATCTTGGAGGCGTCGAACCGGTCGATGCCGGCCGGCACCGGGGTGTGGGTCGTGAACACGGTGGCCGAGCGGACCGCCTCGAGGGCCTCGTCGAAGGTGAGGCCGTGGTCGCGGACCAGCTCGGTGATCCGCTCGACGCCGAGGAAGCCGGCGTGTCCCTCGTTGGAGTGGTAGACCTCAGGGGCGGGGGCACCGGTGAGGCGGGACCAGACGCGCAGGGCTCGCACGCCGCCGATGCCCAGGAGCAGTTCCTGCTCCAACCTGGTGTCGCCGCCGCCGCCGTAGAGCGACTCGGTGACCTTGCGGGTCTGCTCGTCGTTACCGGACACGTCGGAGTCGAGCAGCAGCAGCGGCACTCGGCCGACCTGGGCCTTCCAGATCTGGGCCTGCAGGAGCCGACCGGCCGGCAGCGCGATCGACACGATCGCCGGGGAGCCGTCCTCCTCGCGCAGCAGCGAGAGCGGCAGCCCGTCCGGGTCGAGGACCGGGTAGGTCTCCAGCTGCCAGCCGTCCCGGCTCAGGGCCTGCTTGAAGTAGCCGGTCTTGTAGAACAGGCCCACCCCGACGATCGGCACGCCGAGGTCGGAGGCCGACTTGAGGTGGTCGCCGGCGAGGATGCCGAGGCCACCGGAGTACTGCGGCAGCACGGCCGTGATGCCGAACTCGGGGCTGAAGTAGGCGATGGCGGCGGGGGCGGCCTGACCGGCGGCCTCCCGCTCCCGACTCCAGGTCTGGTACCACCCCTCGTCGGAGAGGTAGCGCTCCAGACCCTCGTTGGCCTTGACGACCCGGGCGACGAATTCGTCGTCTGCCGCGAGGGCGTCGAGCGCTTGGGCCGACAGCCGGGAGAGCAGCTTGACCGGGTCCTCCTTGGCAGCGGCCCACTTGATCGGGTCGATGCTCTCGAAGAGGTCCCGCGTCGGCGGGTGCCAGGACCAGCGCAGGTTGCTCGCGAGCACGCCGAGCCCCTCGATGCGGGTCGGCAGAACAGTACGGACGCTGAAGCGACGGATTGCCTTCACGGTCCGACAGCATAGGGCTCGCCGTGACGTTCTCTTGCAACGTCTTGCAGTGTGGTTGCAGGCGGTGGACGCGCCGGGCCACCGGGGAACCCATTCCGCCCGGTTTTCGGTAGGTTCGACTCGTGACCGGCTCACCCGCGGCTCGCCGCGCCCCCAAGCCCGTATCCACCACAACCAGCGAATCAGGGTTCGTCGACGAATCCGAGGCTGGGGCGCTCCACCTTGCCCCGGACGCTCCCACGTCGCTGCCCCCCACCGTCGAGGGACTGCCGGGCGACGCGGCCCCGATCGGCCGGATCCCGGTCACCGACGTGCGTCCCCTCGTCGACGGCGGCACGAGGCCGGCCAAGAGCGTCGTCGGCGAGGAGTTCGTCGTGCGGGCGCGGGTGTTCCGTGAGGGTCACGACGCCGTCAACGCGACGGCGGTGCTCACCGCTCCATCCGGAGACGAGCACTACTTCTCGATGCACTGCGACAACCCGGGCCTCAGCGAGTGGAGCACCACCGTGGCCGCCGACAGCGCAGGCTGGTGGACCTACCGGGTCGAGGGCTGGTCCGACCCCTACGCGAGCTGGGTCCACGACGCCGAGATCAAGATCGGTGCCGGCATCGACTCCGAGCTGATGTGCGCCGAGGGCGTACGCGTCCTCGAGCACTTCGCCCGCTCCGTGCGCGGCCAGGACGTCGACGCGGCTGCGATCGACACGGGCATCGCGGCGCTCAAGGACACCACGCAACCGCCCGAGCACCGGCTCGGCGCCGCCACCTCCCCGGAGATCCGTGGGCTCGCCGGGCTGGTCCCGCTGCGCGAATTCGTGTCGAGCTCAGCGGCATACAGCCTGCGCGTCGAGCGCGAGCGGGCCCTGTTCGGTGCGTGGTACGAGATCTTCCCCCGCTCGGAGGGCGCGACCCAGGACCCCGCGACCGGCACCTGGACCTCGGGGACCCTGCGCACGGCGGCCAAGCGGCTGCCCGGCATCGCGTCGATGGGGTTCGACGTGGTCTACCTGACGCCGATCCACCCCATCGGCACCACGGCTCGCAAGGGTCCCAACAACTCCCTCGAGGCTGGTCCCGGTGACCCCGGCTCCCCCTACGCCATCGGCTCCCCCGACGGGGGGCACGACTCGATCCACCCGGACCTCGGCACCTTCGAGGACTTCGACCACTTCGTGGCCGAGGCGGCTCGCAACGGTCTGGAGGTGGCGATGGACATCGCCCTGCAGGCCTCCCCCGACCACCCGTGGGTGCAGACCCATCCCTACCTCTTCACGACCCGCGCCGACGGCACCATCGCCTACGCGGAGAACCCACCCAAGAAGTACCAGGACATCTACCCGGTCAACTTCGACAACGACCCCGCAGCCTCCTACGCCGAGGTCCGCCGCGTCATCCAGGTCTGGCTCGACCACGGCGTGCGGATCTTCCGCGTCGACAACCCGCACACCAAGCCGGTTGCCTTCTGGCAGTGGCTGATCGCCGACGTCGCGCTGGAGCACCCGGACGTCATCTGGCTGGCCGAGGCCTTCACCAAACCGGCCATGATGCACACCCTGGCCAAGGCTGGCTTCCAGCAGAGCTACACCTATTACGCGTGGCGCAACGAGCGCTGGGAACTCGAGGAGTACGGCCGCGAACTGGCGGGCGATGCAGCCGCCTACATGCGGCCGTCCTTCTGGCCGACCACCCACGACATCCTCACCCCCTACATGCAGTACGGCGGCCCCACGGCGTGGAAGCTGCGGGCGGCACTCGCGGCGACGATGTCCCCGACCTACGGGATCTACGCGGGCTACGAGTTGATGGAGGACGTCGCCCGGCCGGGCGCGGAGGAGCAACTCGACAACGAGAAGTACCAGTACCGGGACCGGCAGTGGTATCTCTACGAGCCCGGTGGAGCGCTGGAGGGTCAGTCCCTGGCCGGCTACCTGACCCGGCTCAACGACATCCGCCACTGGCATCCGGCGCTGCGGTGGCTGCGCAACCTGCACTTCCACCACGCGGATGACGAGAACGTCATGGTCTTTTCCAAGACCCGGATCGTGGGGAGCGAGCGCAACACCATCATCGTGGTCGCAAACCTCGACCCGCATGCCACCCGGGAGACCTGGGTCCGCCTCGACCTCGAGGCGATCGGTCTGGCCACCTGGTCGACCTTCGACGCCCACGACGAGATCACCAACCAGACCTGGCAGTGGCAGGCGGACAACTTCGTGCGCCTTGGTCCCGAGACCGAGCCGGTCCACATCATCCATGTCAGGAGCCACTGAGCCATGCAGGGACTCAACCTCAACCAGCCCGGGCTCAAGCACGATCCCGCGTGGTTTCGCAAAGCGGTCTTCTACGAGGTGCTCGTGCGCGCCTTCTCCGACTCCAAGGGGTCCGGGGCGGGAGACTTCACCGGCCTGATCGGACGCCTGGACTACCTGCAGTGGCTCGGGGTCGATTGCCTGTGGTTGCCCCCCTTCTACGCCTCCCCCCTGCGTGACGGCGGCTACGACATCGCCGACTACACGGCGATCCTGCCCGAGTTCGGAACCCTGCCGGAGTTCACCGAGCTCGTCTCGCAGGCACACGCCCGGGGCATCCGGATCGTCACCGACCTCGTGATGAACCACACGAGCGACCAGCACCCGTGGTTCCAGCAGTCGCGGGCCGACCCGGAGGGCCCGTACGGCGACTTCTACGTCTGGGCCGACACGGATGAGGCCTACTCCGACGCCCGGGTCATCTTCGTCGACACCGAGGTGTCCAACTGGTCCTTCGACTCGGTGCGCCGGCAGTTCTACTGGCACCGGTTCTTCTCCCACCAGCCCGACCTCAACTTCGAGAACCCCGAGGTCCAGGAGGCGATGTTCGACACCGTGCGGTTCTGGATGGACCTCGGCATCGACGGGTTCCGCCTCGACGCGGTGCCCTACCTCTTCGAGGAGGAGGGCACCAACTGCGAGAACCTCCCGCGCACGCACGAGTTCCTGGCCCGCCTGCGCACCATGGTCGACACGGAGTTCCCGGGCCGGATCCTGCTCGCCGAGGCCAACCAGCCCCCGGCGGAGGTGGTGGACTACTTCGGCACGGAGGAGGCGCCCGAGTGCCAGATGTGCTTCCACTTCCCCGTGATGCCACGCCTCTACTACTCCCTGCGGGAAGAGAAGGCCAACCCGATCATCGAGGTGCTGGCCGACACCCCGGCGATCCCGCCGGGCACCCAGTGGGGCACGTTCCTGCGCAACCACGACGAGTTGACCCTCGAGATGGTCAGCCCGGAGGAACGCGCCGCGATGTACGGCTGGTACGCCCCGGATCCACGGATGCGCGCCAACGTCGGGATCCGGCGTCGCCTCGCTCCCCTGCTCGACAACTCACGGCCCGAGATCGAGTTGATCCACGCCCTGATCCTGTCCCTGCCCGGATCGCCCTGCCTCTACTACGGCGACGAGATCGGGATGGGCGACAACATCTGGCTGGGCGACCGTGACGCGGTGCGCACGCCGATGCAGTGGACCCCGGACCGCAACTCCGGGTTCTCGACCGTCGACCCCGGGAAGCTCTACCTGCCGGTCATCTCGAGCCTCGTCTACCACTACAACAACGTCAACGTCGAGGCGTCGATGGCCTCGTCCTCCTCCTTGCTGCACTGGGTGCGCGGGATGCTGCAGGTGCGCAGTCGCCACCCTGTCTTCGGGGTCGGCGACTTCCAGATCGTGCCGGCCGACAACGACGCCATCCTGTCGTTCACCCGCACCATGGAGTCGGACGGGATCGATCCGGCGGAGTCGGTGCTCTGCGTCAGCAACCTCTCGAGTCGACCGCAGGCAGCCACCATCGAGCTCCCCCACCACCTGAGCGGCCGGCAGCTCATCGACCTCTTCGGCGGCAGCGGCTTCCCGTGGGTCGCCAGTGATGGGCGGGTCACCCTCACCCTCGGCTCCCGCGACTTCTTCTGGCTCCAGATCCGTGGAGAGGGCGGTGGGTCCTGATATGGCCACCGTCTACCGGGACGCCACGATCGTCCCCTCCAAGACCGAGCTGGTGACCGACTGGATGCCGCACCAGCGGTGGTACGCGGGCAAGGGCCACACCCCGCAGCTCGTGCGGGTCGGCGGCTTCCGTTTCGAGGATCCCGCGGGCGAGGTCGGCATCGAGGTGCTGCTGCTCGCGGACCACGGCGCCGACCCCGTGGTCATCTACCAGGTGCCGCTCACCTACCGGGGCGCCCCGCTCGAGGACGCCGACCACGCCCTGCTCGGGACGATGGAGCACAGCGTCCTCGGCCCCCGGTGGGTCTATGACGGACCGCACGACCCCATCTATGTGGTGCAGCTCATCGACACCATCCTGGGTGAACACTCCTCCGACAGCGCCCAGGCCTCCACCGGGTCCGACCTCGTCGCCACCGGCACGTCGATGGGGCACCTCGACGTGCGCGTGGACACCTCGAGCGTCCTCTCCGGCGAGCAGTCCAACACCTCGATCATCTGCCGGATGGTCACGCCCGACGACCATCTCGCGGAGCCGCTCATCGTCAAGGTCTTCCGCACCGTCCAGGGCGGCGACAACCCCGACGTCGTGGTCCAGTCCGCCCTCACCGATGCCGGTTGCGACCGGGTGCCGACCACGCTCGGCGCCCTGTCGGGGGGCTGGGACGCGCCGGACGGCTCCGGCTCGCAGCACGGTCACCTCGCGGTCGCGCAGGAGTTCATCCCTGGCGTCCAGGACGCTTGGCGAGTCGCCCTGCTGGCCGCTGCCGCCGGGAGCGACTTCACCGACCGGGCCCGCGACCTGGGGATCGCCACGGCCGAGATCCACGCAGCTCTCGCGCAACAGCTCGGCGCCCAGCCGGCGAGCCAGCAGGAGCGGGCCACCCTGGTCACCTCCCTGCATGAGCGGTATGCCGCTGTGCTCGCGGACGTGCCGGAGCTGGCCGATCGCGCAGCGCAGGTCTCCGCCATCTTCGATGGAGTGCTGGAGGTGCCCTGGCCGGACCTGCAGCGAGTGCACGGGGACTACCACCTCGGTCAGGTCCTCGACGTGGCCGAGCGGGGCTGGGTCGCGATCGACTTCGAGGGCGAGCCGCTGCGGCCGCTGTCCGAACGGGTCCGGCCCGACCTGACCGCCCGCGATGTCGCCGGCATGCTGCGCTCGTTCGACTACGCAGCCGGAGCCGTCCACCTGGGCGACGACACGATCGACGCCACGGCCTGGGCCAGGGATTGTCGCGACGCCTTCCTGGACGGCTATGCCTCCGTCGCCGGCCAGCCGGATCCCGCGAGCCAACTCCTGACCCGGGCCCTGGAGCTGGACAAGGCGCTCTATGAAGTTGCCTATGAAGCGCGCCACCGTCCCACGTGGCTCTCGATCCCACTGCATGCCGTCGATCGCCTGCTCGAGGAGGAGTCCACATGACCCCCGCACCCGGCTCACCTGATTCGCCTGATTCACCTGCTTCGCCTGATTCACCTGCTTCGCCTCACGAGGTCACGGCGATCCCCGCGGGCACCCCGAAGCGGGCCCCCGCTGCGGCGCCCGAGGCAGCGCCAACGTCGGCACCCGAGCCGGAGCCGACGCCCGAGCCGGCCGGGCCATCCCTGGATGCCAACGCGATCGACGCCTTCCTCGGCGGGCGCAACGGCCAGCCGCACGACCTGCTCGGTCACCACCTCGGTGCGGGCGGGCTGACGATCACCTGTTTCCGGCCGATGGCCCGCTCCGTGGCGGCCCGGCTCGACTCGGGCGACCGCGTCGAGCTGCAGCACATCCGGGACGGCATCTGGTCGATGACCTCACCGGACTTCGGCGCGAC
The DNA here is from genome assembly GCA_039924465.1 of Dermatophilaceae bacterium. Taxonomy (GTDB): domain Bacteria; phylum Actinomycetota; class Actinomycetes; order Actinomycetales; family Dermatophilaceae; genus JAKDLQ01. The sequence continues at coordinate 3,014 of JBDTAU010000115.1, read as the reverse complement.
CCACGACTACCGCCTGCTCGTCACCTACGACGACGGGATCGAGCACGAGCAGGATGATGCCTACCGTTTCGCCCCGACCCTCGGCGAGACCGACCGCTACCTCATCAACGAGGGGCGCCACGAGTTGCTGTGGACCGTCCTCGGCTCGCACGTGCGCCACTACGCCGGCCCGATGGGTGACGTGTGGGGGGTCTCCTTCGCCGTCTGGGCCCCGAACGCCCATGCCGTGCACGTCATCGGGGACTTCAACAACTGGGACCGGCGCACCCACCCGATGCGGGCCCTGGGGGCCAGCGGGATCTGGGAACTGTTCCTGCCCGGCGCCACCGAGGGGATGAACTACCAGTTCGCGGTCCGCGGGGCCGACGACGTGGTGCGCCTCAAGTGCGACCCGATGGCCCGGATGACCGAGGTCGCCCCCAAGCAGTCGGCCATCGTCACGGAGTCGCACTACCAGTGGCAGGACGACGCGTGGATGCAACACCGTGCCACGGCCAACGCCCACAACGGGCCGATGAGCATCTACGAGGTGCACATCGGCTCGTGGCGCCAGGGTCTGGGCTACGCCGGCCTGGCCGAGCACCTCGTCAACTACGTGCGGGATCTCGGCTTCACCCACGTGGAGTTCCTACCCGTCATGGAGCACCCCTACGTCCCGTCCTGGGGCTACCACGTGACCGGCTACTTCGCGCCGAGCTCGCGGTGGGGCCGGCCCGACGACTTTCGCTATCTCGTCGATGAGCTGCACCGGGCCGGCATCGGCGTGATCCTCGACTGGGTCCCCGGGCACTTCGCCACGGACGAGTGGGCGCTGGCCCGCTTCGACGGCCTGCCGCTCTACGAGCACCCCGACCCCCGACGTGGCTGGCACCCCGAGTGGGGATCCAACATCTTCGACTACGGCCGCAACGAGGTGCGCAACTTCCTCGTGGCCAACGCGCTCTACTGGCTCGAGGAGTTCCACGTGGACGGCCTGCGGGTCGACGGCGTTGCCTCCATGCTGCACCTGGACTACGCCCGCTCCGAGGGTGAGTGGGAGCCCAACATCCATGGTGGCAACGAGAACCTCGAGGCTGTCCAGCTCATCAAGGAGATCAACGGCACCGCCTACAAGCGGGTGCCCGGCATCGTCATGATCGCCGAGGAGTCGACCTCCTGGCCGGGCGTCACCGCGACGACCAAGGACGGCGGGCTCGGCTTCGGCCTCAAGTGGAACATGGGGTGGATGAACGACTCGCTGAGTTACCTCGGCCAGGACCCGATCTATCGCAGCCACCACCACGCCAAGATCACCTTCTCGCTCATGTACGCCTTCAGCGAGAACTACCTCCTGCCGATCAGCCACGACGAGGTCGTGCACGGCAAGGGCTCGCTGCTGCGCAAGTCGAGTGGCCCCCGGGAGCAGCAACTCGCGACCCTGCGGGCCTTCCTCGCCTACCTGTGGTGCCACCCCGGAAAGCAGTTGCTCTTCATGGGGTGCGAATTCGGGCAGGAGTCCGAGTGGGCCGACGGGCGCAGCCTCGACTGGTGGCTGCTCGACCAACCGCTGCACCAACGGGTGCACGCCATGACCAAGGACCTCAACGCCCTCTACCGTGGGCACCGTGCCTTGTGGGAGCTGGACAGCGACTCGGCCGGCTTCGAGTGGATCAATGCTGACGATGCCAGCGGCAACACCTTCTCGTGGCTGCGCTTCGGCCGGGGTGATCGCGCCGTCGATGCCCCCGTCGTCGCCTGCATCATGAACTTCAGCGGGTCCACCCACGAGCCGTATCGGATCGGGGTCCCCCGCGGCGGGACGTGGAAGGTCATCCTCGACACCGCCGGCTACCACCCCGGCGCCCCGAGCAGCACCGGAGTGCTCATCGAAGCCCAGCAGACCCCGGCCAACGGGCAGCCGTATGCCGTCCACGTGACGGTGCCGCGGTTGTCCACGGTCTGGCTCACGCCCGACGAGGCCACCGAACCTACGCGGGCACCAGGCATCGAAACGAGCCACCACGAGAGAACGGACGCGACGTCATGAGCCTCCACCCCCGAGCCGGTCAGGTCGCCCTCCCGGAAGACCTCGTTGACATCGACGCCCTCGTCGGCGCCTACTACGACCGGCACCCGGACGCGGACAACCCCGACGAGCAGGTGGTCTTCGGCACCTCGGGGCACCGTGGCTCGAGCCTGCGGACCGCCTTCAACGAGGACCACATCCTCGCCACGACCCAGGCCATCTGCGAATACCGCGCATCCCAGGGCATCGACGGCCCTCTCTTCATCGGACTCGACACCCATGCGCTCTCCAGGCCGGCGTGGAAGTCCGCCCTCGAGGTGCTCGTGGCCAATGGCGTCGAGGTCCTGGTCGATGACCGCGACGCCTACACCCCGACCCCGGCTGTCAGCCACGCGATCCTGCGGGCCAACCGCGGGAAGTCGGCAGGGGCCAGTGGGCTCGCCGACGGGATCGTCGTCACCCCGTCGCACAACCCACCTGCTGACGGTGGCTTCAAGTACAACCCTCCCCATGGCGGGCCGGCAGACACGGACGCGACCTCGGTCATCGCGGCGCGGGCCAACGAGCTGATCCGGGGCGGGTTGAGGGACGTCAAGCGGGTCGCCACGGATCAGGCGCGAGCCAGCTGTGCGGCCTACGACTTCATGGGGACCTACGTCGATGACCTGCCGGGCGTCGTCGACCTCGCCCGGATCCAGGAGGCCGGCGTGCGGATCGGCGTCGACCCGCTCGGTGGTGCGTCCGTCGAGTACTGGGCGGCCATCGCCGAGAAGCACGGGCTCGACCTCACGGTCGTCAACCCTGTCGTCGACCCGCAGTGGGCGTTCATGACGCTCGACTGGGACGGCAAGATCCGGATGGACTGCAGCTCGCCCTATGCCATGGCCTCGCTGATCGGCAACAAGGATGCCTACGACATCTCGACCGGCAACGACGCCGACTCGGATCGGCACGGCATCGTCACCCCGGATGGCGGGCTGATGAACCCCAACCACTACCTCGCCGTCGC
>JBDTAU010000114.1:0-4487 GCA_039924465.1 Dermatophilaceae bacterium | reverse complement strand
TCACGACCTGGTCGGTGTTGTCGCCGAAGACGTGCCCCACGATCTTCTCACCGTCCGCCACGTCGATCGAACTGAGGTCGGTGGGTGCCCCAGCGGAGTGCTGGGAGAGGGCGGACATGATCGAATCCGCACCGGCTGGGTCAGCGGCGTTGGCTTGCAGCCCACCGAGGAGCGCGGGCAGCGCGCCGTGCGCAGCGGCCGTGATCTCGCTCTCGTCAACGCCGAACTGGCTGGCGAGTTGGCTCACGGGGATCTGCTGCAGGATCTCGTCGAACGAGGACATGTGGTTACCTCCCTTGTCGTGCGGCGCGGTGCCGCCAGCCCGACCCTAGCCTTTCCGGGCCTGCCGTGACGCCGGGGAAGGAGCGTGCTTCGGTCCGGATCTTGACCTGGTTTCCAGGGTGGCAGCGGCTCCGGCCATCGGGGTGGCAGTGGCATCAATCAGCGGGTTGGTCATGGCGGGGAGGCCAGCGCGGCTTCCTGCTGGGCGACCCGCACGAACTCAGCCGCGGCGGGGATCCGGTAGCGGTCGCGGTGCCAGGCGATGCCGACGATCCGTGGGCTGACATCAGCGAGCGGCATCACCCGCACGCCGGTCTGGAACGGGTCCACCGACAACCAGGAGATCACTGCCGTGCCCAGACCTTCAGCGACCAGGCCCATGATCGTGCTGTTGTCGTTGGAGCGGAACAGGATCTGCTCGGTGAGCTCCGGCCGGCCGAGCCGACTCTCCATGGAGTGCACGGCGCGCATCCGGGCGTACGTCACGAGCGGTAGTCCGGTCAGATCGCTGGCTCGGATCGGAGTGCCGTCCCGTCCCAGTTCGCTGTCCTCCCGCACGACGGCGACATAGGGGTCCTCGAGCAGCTCACGGTGAACGAAGGGCCCCCGCATCATCGGATAGGCGACGAAGGTCAGGTCGAGCTCGCCCCCCTCCACCAGGTGCAGCAACTCCTCGTCATCCTCGAGCTCGGTCAGCTCGATCGTCACCCGGGGCCAGCTGGCCCGGAACTCGCGCAGGATGCGGGGCAGCAGCCGAGCGCCGACGCTCTGGTAGCAGCCGACCCGCAACGAGCCGGCCTCGCCGCTCGCGAGGGCGGCGAGGTCCGCTCGGGCGCTGGCGATGCGGGCGACGATCGCGTTGGTATGACCGAGCAGCACCCGGCCGGCGACCGTGAGGACCACCGGTTTGGGGCCGCCCGGCCGCTCGACGAGGCGTTGGCCCACCAAGCGTTCCAGTCGGCCGATCTGCTGGCTCACGGCGGACTGGGTGTAGCCGAGGGACTCGGCGGCCCGGCTGAACGACCCCTCGCGGCCGACCGCCGACAACGCGATCAGGTAGCGCAACTCCCACGGCTCAGCAGGCTTACTCATTCCACATACATTACGGACGCTAATGCTTGATGTCATCAACCAGAATTGTACTAATGGGGGTGGGGTTGGAAGATGGGACCGAAGCCCGACGGACCCACCCGAGCCTGACCGAGGAGACCTCCATGACCCAGATCGCCCAGAACGCGCCCACCTACGCCGACGTCGTCGACCTGGACCGCTACCCGATCCATGACCTGGACAGCGAGCGGGGCCAGGCTCTCGTCAGCGCCTGCCGCGAGGAGCTGGCGGCCACCGGCGTGTGCAACCTCGCGGGCTTCATCACTCCCGAAGCCGTTGCAGAGATGGTGACGTTGGCGGGCGAGCTGCGGGACAAGGCCTGGGCGTCCGACCGGACCCACACGATCTACTTCGAGCCGATTGACGAGTCCGTGCCCGCCGATCACCCGCGCGCTCACCAGGTGCGCTCGGCCAAGAAGGGCATCGCGTTTGACTACATCCCGGCCGACGCCCCGCTGCGCCGCCTCTACGCGTCCGATGACCTGACCACCTTCATCGCCACCGTGCTGGACAAGCCGGTGCTCTACCGCAGCGCCGACCCCCTGGATGCCCTCCAGGTGACGACCTTTGCTCCTGGCGACGAGCTCGGCTGGCACTTCGATCGCAGCGAGTTCTCGATGACCGTCATGTACCAGCAGGCGGACAAGGGCGGCGACTTCGAGTACGCCCCCGGCCTGCGCTCGGATGACGATGAGAACTACGACGGCGTGCAGGCCGTCCTGCAGGGCGACCGCTCGGGCCTCAAGGTCCTCCCGAGCGCGCCCGGAGCGTTGGCCTTCTTCCGCGGTGAGTACGCCTTGCACCAGGTGACCCCGGTCGAGGGCTCGACCCCGCGGATCAACTCGGTGTTGACCTACGGTGAGCGCCCGGACATGAAACTCAACGACCTCACGTCGGAGTTGTTCTACGGGCGCACGTCGGCCTGAACCAGCCTGAATCGGGCTGAGCGAGCCGGGTCCCGGCGTCGGACCTCTATGTGAGGCCGACGGCGGAGCCCGGCAGTGAGATCAGCCGGTCGTTGTCACCGTTGCTGGTCAGGATCCAGGCCCGGTCGTTGACGAAGGTGATGTCGCGGATCCGGCCGTAAATGCCGTCGAGAAAACGCTTCGGGGTGCCGGCGGTGCCCTGCGCCGTGAGCGGGACCCGCCAGACCGACTGCCCGCGCAGCGTCGCGAGGTAGGCGGCGCCATCGGGGCCGATGGCCAGACCGCTCGGTGAGGCCTCGCTGGGCGCCCACTGCGCGATCGGGTCGACGTAGTCGGGGTTGCCGACCTTGCCCTCAACCGCCGGCCAGCCGTAGTTCTTGCCCGGCACGATGACGTTGAGCTCGTCCCACGTGTTGAGGCCGAGCTCGCTGGCGTACATCCGGCCCGAGGTGTCCCACGCGAGTCCCTGGACGTTGCGATGGCCCAGGGTCCAGATCGGCGACCCGCCGAAGGGGTTCCCGGGAGCGGGCTTGCCATCTGGGGTGATTCGCAAGATCTTGCCGCCCAAGGAGTCCATGCTCTGGGACAGTTGGCCGGTGCCGCTGTCGCCGGTCGCCACATAAAGGTAGCCGTCCGGACCGAACGCGATCCGGCCGCCGTTGTGGGTGCGACCTCTCGGGATGCCGTCGAGGATGACGACGGGCTTGCCGATCGAGTCTCCGCGCCACGGGACCGCGGCGACGCGGTTGTCGCTCGCCGCGGTGTAGTACGCGTAGAACACCGGATCGACGTCGAAGTCGGGTGGTACCGCGAGGCCGAGCAGGCCGCCCTCGCCGGGTTCGCGCTGGATCGGCAAGGTGCCAACGACCGCTGAGGTGCCGTTGGTGCCGGGCTTGGGGACCCAGTGGATCTCCCCGGTGTTGCGCGTGCTGATCAGAGAGGACCCATCCGGGAGTTTCGCGATCGACCACGGGATGTCGAGCCCGCCCAGCAGCACGGTGGGTCCCGCAACCGGCGTGGTCTGCGTCGTGCTCGGGACCGCCGTGTCGCTCGTCGCTGTCGGGCTCGTCGCCGCGGACGTCGGAGGTGCGGTGGACTGGCCGGTGACCTCGGGGGACTCGGATGGCTGCCCGGACGAGCAGGCGGCCGTGACAGCGAGCAGGGGTGCGAGGGTCGTGGCAGCGAGGGCGCGGCGCAGCGATCGGGAACTCGGCGGCATACGGCCATTGTGTCTCACGCCCGTGGGACGACCCGGTCGGCCAGCCACGTGTGCTCCGTCTCGTGCAGGACCCCGGCTGCCAGGACCCGCCGCGCGGCCTCGACATCGCCCATGGCGGCGCGGAAGTTGAGCAGCAGGGTGATGTCGTGGTCGGGTCGCTCGATGGCGATCTCGTCGCCCGTTTCGATCCGACCCGCAACGGTGACTGAGAGGTAGGCGCCGGTGCGGCCGACCTCCGAGAACCGCCTGATCCACTGTGGCTCACCGAGATACCCGGCAAAGGTGCGACAGGGGATGCGGGGCACCTCGACGCGCAGCACTGCGGTCCCAACGCGCCACACCTCCCCGATGAGCGCGGTGGTCGTGTCGACCCGGCTCGTCGTGAGATTCTCACCGAAGGCCCCGTCCCGCAGCGGGCGGCCGAGCTGCGTCGCCCACCAGTCGAGGTCCTCCCGCGCATAGGCGTAGACCGCCTGGCGCGCGCCGCCGTGATGGCGCTGGTCGCCGACGTGGTCGCCGACGACCCCGCTGCCGAGGCCCCCGTGCTTGGGTCCCGGGTCGCGCACCTCGATCGCCGCAACCGGCCGCTTGTCGATCCCGGTCGTCGGTGCGCTCGTGTGCGGGCTGGCAGCGCCCTTGCCGACATTGATGGACAGGACGTGGGGGGCATGGTCAGGCACCCCTGCACCCTAACGAGGGCCGCGATCCTAGGCTGGGCGGCATGAGCACCGATCGCCATCTCGTCGTGACCGTCCCCGAGAGCACGTATGCCGCTGGGCTGGCCGACGTCGCCGGCGTCCAGGCGGTCCTGTGGGACCTCGAAGGCCCGCACGAGCGCCAGGACGAGTTCCGTCTCGTGGTTCCGCCCTACATGGGTGGTCCGCCGCGCGCAGAGGTGCTGAGTGGCCTGCGGGCGCTCGAGGTGGTCCAGAGCCTGTCCGCCGGCTACG
>JBDTAU010000113.1:0-9877 GCA_039924465.1 Dermatophilaceae bacterium | reverse complement strand
CCGCGCTGCTCGTCGTCTGACGCGGGATCCCGCTCGAGCTCGGCCGATTCGACGACCCCCGGCTCAGGGCATCAGGCTCGCCGCCAGGGTGGCACCGAGGTCGTGGCAGGCCTCCCGCGCCGCCCGGTCCGGTGTCCCCACCACGGCCACCGGGGCGGCGGCCCGGACCCAGCCGAGCGCGTCCGCGATCGACTCGATGGCCCGCAGCGCACCGACGGTGTCGTTGTTGCCGTGCAGCCAGCAGCCATACGGCACACCAGTTTTCGCTGTCAAGGTGGGGTAGTAGATCGTGTCGAAGAAGTGCTTGAGCGCCCCCGACATGTAGCCGATGTTGGCAGGCGTCCCGAGCAGCACCCCGTCGGCTGCGAGCAGGTCGCTGGCCGTGGCGGAGAGCGCCGGGTGCACGTCGACCTCGACCCCCTCGATCCCCTCCGCTCGGGTCCCGAGCAGGACCGCCTCAAGCAACTCCTGGGTGCCGGGCGACGGCGTGTGGTGGACGACGAGCAGTCGAGCAGTCATGCCGCCACCGTAGGCCCTCAGACGATGGTGGACTTGACCTCGGCGATGCGCCCGAGCAACCCGTTGACGAAGGTCGGCGACTCGTCGGTCGACAGCTCGGTCGCGAGCGCGACGGCCTCCGAGATCGCCACGGGGTCAGGGATCTCGTCGTTCCAGAGCACTTCCCAGGCTCCGATCCGCAGGATCGCCCGGTCCACCGCCGGCATGCGATCGAGGGTCCAGCCCTGGCTGTAGTCGGCGAGGGCCGCGTTGATGTCGGTCCAGCGACCGATGACCCCGCGCACCAGCACCGCCGTGTAGGGGTTGTTGCCGGCGCGGGACCCGGCGTCGCCGAGTCGCTCGTCGAGAAGCGTCGCGACGTTGAGGTCGCGCTGGTCGGCTTCGAAGAGGATGTCGAGGGCCCGAGCCCGGGCTTTGGTGCGTGCGGCCAAGGGGATCAGGCTCAGTCGTTGACGCGGCCGAGGTACGACCCGTCCCGGGTGTCGACCTTGACCTTGGTGCCGGACTCGAGGAAGAGCGGCACCTGGATCTGGGCACCGGTCTCGAGGGTGGCCGGCTTGGTGCCGCCCGTCGAGCGGTCGCCCTGCAGGCCGGGCTCGGTGTGGGTGATCTCGAGCACGACGGAGGCGGGCAACTCGACGTAGAGCGGGGCGCCGTCATGCGTGGCGACGATCGCGTTCTGGTTCTCGAGGAGGTAGTCGGCGACGTCGCCGACCGTGGTGTCACTCACCATCAGCTGCTCGTAATTGTCGGTGTCCATGAAGACGAAGTCGGAACCGTCCTTGTAGAGGTACTGCATCGTGCGCTTGTCAACGTTGCTCGTCTCGACCTTCACGCCTGCGTTGAACGTCTTGTCGACCGTCTTGCCGGACAGGACGTTCTTGAGCTTGGTGCGCACGAACGCCGGGCCCTTGCCGGGCTTGACGTGCTGGAACTCGATGACGGTCCAGAGTTGTCCTTCGAGGTTGAGCACCAGACCGTTCTTCAGGTCGTTGGTCGAAGCCATGAACAAACCACTTTCGTATGCCGGGTGTGTGCCTCGTGCGGGCATGGCACGTCCGGGATCGTTGCGTCTCTTGGTGAAGTGCCGTCCGAGTCTAGCGGCGGGAGTCGCCGATCATGGAATCCACGGGGGCGACTGGGAGCCCCGCGGAGGAGCCCGGCTTTCCCCGGGTGGCCTACTTCGTGGCGTTCTTGAGGGTACCGATCGTGTCGCCCCCAGCGCCCTTGACCGTCATGGTGGTGCCGGTCACGGACGCGGAGACGGCGCCCTTCAACCACGTGTCCACGCCCTGGCAGGCCATCAGGGTGGAGGCGATCGGGGTGAAGGTCACACCGCTTTTCGCCTTCTTCCAATTGGCGGTCAGACGGTTGCACCCGTCGGAGCCGCTCATCGTGCCGTCCTCAGCGAGCGTCAGGTTTGGCTGGCCCTGGGCCTCGGAGCCCCAGGTGCCCACCGGGTTCGAGCCGACGTAGGCAACATCGCTCCCACAGCCGGCTGTCATCAGCAGCAGGGCTGCCGTCGCCGGGAGTGCCGCCCATCTCACGGTGTTCATGCGCACGGTCGTTGCTCCTGAGCCTCAGGGAAAGCACTGTCCGCCGAACCATACGACGTCAGGCTGTGCGCGCGCAGGGTTTCAGAACCGCCACCGGCCTGCTGCCGTTCGAACGTTCAGACGAGGGCGCGCAACGCGAGCAGGTAGGACTGCAGCCCGAAGCCGGCAATCGTGCCGGTGGCCACCCCCGCCACGACCGACGTGTGCCGGAACTCCTCACGCGCAGCGGGGTTGGACAGGTGCACCTCGACGAGGCTGCGCCCGCTCGTGGTCACGATCGCGCAGGCGTCGCGAACGGCATACGAGTAGTGCGTGAACGCTCCGGGGTTGAGGACCACGTCGGCGCCGGCGTCGACCGCCTCGTGGAGCCAGTCGATCAGCTCGCCCTCGTGGTTGGTCTGGCGGCAGTCGGCGCGCAGCCCGAGATGCTCGGCCTCCGCGCGGACGGCCTCGTGCACGTCCTCGAGGGTGTCGGAGCCATAGACGTCGGGCTCGCGGGTGCCCAAGCGGCTCAGGTTGGGCCCGGAGAGGACGAAGACCGTCGGGATCGTCATGGGCCACAGCCTAGCCAGTCGGGGGCGCCCCATTCAGTCAGCCCGAGTCAGCCCGAGTCGCCCGAGTCGGCGTGAGTCAGTCGGGCCGCGGCAGGGACACCACCAGCGCTCCCCCGGCGCCTCAGGCTTGCTCGGCGGCCCGTTTGAGCGCGGCCAGGCCGCGATCGAAGTCGGGGCCGAGCATCTTGTCCATCGACCAGAGCTTGCTCATCAGGCCCATCACGAAGTTCTGCGGGCCGGTCATGACCCACTCCACCTCGGTGCCGGGCCCCGTCGGCGTCAGGGTGAAGTCGATCCGGTTGCGCGCGCGCATCGGGGCCGCGAAGTCGAGGTCGACCACGACGTGATCGGCGCTGGACTCGAGGATCTCCATCCGCCCCTGACCGGCCTTGCCGTTGCCCTGCCAGGCATACACGGCGCCCACCCCGGTGGCCGGGCCGCTGTACTGCCGCGACATGTGCGGGTCGAGCCCGTCCCACGGCGACCACTTCGGCCATTCGTGGAAGTCGTCGATGAGGGCGTGCACGCGCTCGGGTGGGGCTGCGATCGACGTGGATCGGCTGAAGCGGAAGTCCTTGGCCATGCGCAGATCCTCCCATCCAGCAAAGTGGTCCGCAGGACCGCTCTCCCAGAAGACTTCCGAATCCCCCAGGTCGGGAGTCATCGACCCAGTAGGCCGGGCCCTATCGCGCGGGTGCAGTCACCCCGACGAGGCCGTATGCCGCTGACAGCAGGTCGTCGCTCGGGCCCACCAGTCGGGTCGGCTGGGCCAGCCCGTCGAGGACGACGAAGCGCAGCATCGAGCCACGCGACTTCTTGTCCCGGCGCATGGCCGCGAGCAGGTCGGGCCAGTGGTCGTCGCGGTAGCTGACCGGCAGGCCCACCGAGGTGAGGACCTCCCGGTGTCGAGCCACCAGCGCGTCCCCCTCAGGTCCGGTGAGGTGACCGGCGAGCCGGGCCAACTCGGCGGCATAGACGAGCCCGACGCTGACGGCCTCCCCGTGCCGCCACGTGTAGTGCTCGACTTGCTCGATGGCGTGCCCGAAGGTGTGCCCGTAGTTGAGGATCTCGCGCAGCGAGCTCTCCTTGAGGTCCTGGGCCACGACGTCGGCCTTGACCCGGATCGCCCGCTCGATGAGTTCGCGCAGGTGGGGGTTGTCCGCGCGCCTGACGACGCCGGAGCCCTCGGCCACCGAGGCGTCGACCAGGTCGAGGATGGCCGGGTCGGCGATGAAGCCGGCCTTGATGATCTCGGCGAGGCCGGCGACCAGGTCGGCCTCCGGAAGCGTGGTCAGCACGTCGACGTCGCAGAGAACGCCCGCGGGGGGGTAAAAGGCGCCGACGAGGTTCTTTCCCTCCGCGGTGTTGATACCGGTCTTGCCACCGACCGCTGCGTCGACCATGCCGAGCAGCGTCGTCGGGACCTGCACGACCTGCACCCCGCGCAGCCACGTGGCCGCCACGAACCCGGCCAGGTCGGTGACCGACCCACCGCCGATGCCCACGACGGCGTCGCTGCGGGTGAAGCCGGCCTCCCCCAGCTGCGCCCAGAGGCTGGCCGCGACGGAGGCCGTCTTGGCGGCCTCAGCGTCCGGCACCGGCGCCGAGTGCACGGCATACCCCTGGCCGGAGAGGGCTGCGCTGACCCGCCCAGCGAGCCCGGCCAGCGTCGGAGGGTGCACGAGCAGGACTCGCTCGACCGCGTGCCCGAGCAGGCCGATCACCCGATCGAGCACTCCCGACCCGATGACGACGTCGTAGTCCCCCCCGACAGAGATGGTCGTGGGCTCGGTCATGCGCGCGTGCCGCCCAAGCCCTGGAGCAGATCCGCGATCTCGTCGGCGACCTCGGCCGCGGGGCGCCCGGCAGTGTCGACCCGGACGGTCGAGACCTGCTCGTAGATGGGCCGGCGGACCTTCATCAACGACACCCAGGACGAGCGGGGGTTCACTGCCATCAACGGGCGCGACTTGTCGAAGCCGACCCGCCTGCTCGCGTCGGCGATCGCGACGTCGAGGAAAACGACGACCTGGCCTTCGAGCGCCGACCGGGTGCCGGGATCCATCACCGCACCGCCGCCGAGCGCCACGATTCCGCGCTCGGAGGCCAGCGCGCGAGCCACTTCGGCCCGCTCCAGCGCCCGGAAGGTGGCCTCGTCGTCATCGATGAAGATGTCCGAGATCGAGCGGCCCTGCGCCGCCTCGATGGCAGCGTCGGTGTCGTGACACGGGACACCCAGCCGCTCGGAGAGCAGGGCGGCCACGGTCGACTTGCCGGCTCCCGGTGGCCCGACGAGCACGGCGACCGGCCGGGTGGCCGGAGGATGGGTTGGGAGGTCGGTCACCATGTCCGCATTCCATCCGGCACGGCTGCGAGATAGGACGCGTGGTTGCGCGCGGTCTCGGAGACCGAGTCCCCGCCGAACTTCTCGAGGCAGGCCTGCGCCAGCACCAGCGCCACCATGGCCTCGGCCACCACTCCGGCGGCGGGGACGGCACACACGTCGCTGCGCTGGTGGATGGCGGTGGCGGCCTCCCCCGTCGCGACGTCAACGGTGGCCAGGGCGCGCGGGACCGTGCTGATCGGCTTCATCGCGGCGCGCACCCGCAGGACGTCGCCGTTGGACATCCCACCCTCGGTGCCGCCGGCCCGACCGGTCCGGCGCCGAATGGTGCCATCGATCCGGTCCATCTCGTCGTGGGCCTGCGATCCGCGCCGGCGGGCCGTCTCGAAGCCGTCACCGACCTCGACCCCCTTGATCGCCTGGATGCTCATGAGGGCGCCGGCCAGCCGAGCATCGAGTTTGCGGTCCCAGTGCACGTAGGACCCCAGGCCCGGGGGCAGCCCGTAGGCGAGCACCTCGACCACGCCACCGAGCGTGTCGCCGTCCTTGCGGGCCGCATCCACCTCGGCGACCATCGCGGCCGACGCCTCGGCGTCGAGGGACCGCACCAGGTCTGCGTCGATGGCTTCGAGGTCGTCCGGGGTGGGCAGTGCCGTCCCGGCGGGTGTGGTGGCGGTGCCGATGGCGATGGTGTGGGAGACGAGTCGGATGCCGTAGGCCTGCTCGAGGAAGCGTGCGGCCACCTCGCCGAGCGCAACGCGGGCGGCCGTCTCGCGGGCTGAGGCGCGTTCAAGGATCGGGCGGGCGTCCTGCTGGGCGTACTTCTGCATCCCGACCAGGTCCGCGTGACCGGGCCGCGGGCGCGTCAACGGCTTGTTGCGGGCGATCTCGCGCTCGGCGTTGACGTCGTCGGCCGCGGCGTAGTCGGCCTCAGCGACCGGCTCGGGGCTCATCACCGTCTGCCACTTGGGCCACTCGGAGTTGCCCACCCGGAGGGCGAGGGGGGAGCCGAGCGTCACCCCGTGGCGCACCCCGCCGAGGAACTCGACCTCGTCCTGCTCGAACTTCATCCGGGCCCCCCGTCCGTAGCCGAGGCGCCGTCGGGCCAGCGCCGACCGGATGTCGGCGGACGTGACCTGCACCCCAGCCGGGAGGCCCTCGATCATCGCGACGAGCGCGGGTCCGTGTGACTCTCCGGCGGTCAACCAACGCAGCATGCGCCGATCTTGTCATGATGCGAGGCGCTGCCCTCCACCTGCCCGTCAGCCGGACCCAGTCGGGGCGCACCCGGGCCGGGCCGTGCCCTCAGAAGATCGGGGCGACTTCGGTGAGGACGGCAACGAGACCACCAGCGAGCAGCCACGGCCCAAAGGCGATCGGCGACTTGGTCGTGGCGCGGCGGCGCAGGACCCGAATGGCGGCATACCCGCCGGCGAGGATGAACGCCGCATACGTCGTCACCAGCGGGCCCCACCACGACAGGTAGCCGGTGGCCAGGCCCAGGAGCCCGGCCAGTTGCACGTCACCGAAGCCGAAGCTGCTCCGCAGGGCAGCCGCGAGCAGGGCCAGGACGAGGAAGGCGACCCAGAGGAGCGCGCCGCAGATCAGGCCGCGACGCAGCGCCGACCAGTCGGAGGCGGCCCACGAGGCGAGGGCCAGCTGGCCGAGCAGCACGGGCAGGAGTGGCAGCGTCAGGCCCCGGGGCAGGCGGTGCACGTCGACGTCGATCCACACCAGCGCCACCCCGATCGTGGCGAGGACGAGGTAGGGCGGCAGCAGGCTCCACCCGGCGAGGGCACCGAGACGCCAGGCGAGCAGCCCCCACAGCGTCGCCACGGCGACCACGACGAGGGCGGGGTGGAAGGGCCGGCGCCCGACCGGGTCGTCGTCGAGCCGGTAGCCGCAGGTGGCGAGCTCTCGCTGGAGCAGCCATCCGACCCCGCCGCCGAGGACGACGGCGAGCGCGACCACCGGCAGTGATCCATGGAAGTGCGCCCACCTCATGAGCTGACCGCTTTCAGCGCGAGGCCGCGGACGGACGGGCGGCGACGAGAGCTGAGCGCATCGCCTCGAGCGGCGCCTCCCGACCGGTCATCAAGTGGACCTGCTCCGCGGCCTGGTGCAGCAGCATGGCCGTCCCGTCGATGATCGACCACCCCCGCGCCCGCGCCGCGAGCTGGAGCGGGGTCTCGCCGCCGCCGTAGACGACATCGAGCACGGCCCCGACCCCGTGGCGCGAGTCCGGTGACGGAAGCCCGTCGAGCCCGGTGACCGCTGCTGGTGGGACCGTGCTGACGACGACGTCCGAGCGGGGCCACGCCCCGAGCGGCACGACCTCGACGGACAGTCCGGCGCGCGCGGCCTGGGCCAGGGTCTGCGGCCGCGCGTCGGCGCGGACCATGAAACTGACGGCCTCGGCTCCGCCCACCTCGAGGGCGCGCACCACCGAGCGCGCGGTCGCGCCGGACCCGATGATGGTCGCCGTGCGAGGTCGGGCGCATCCTGCCTCGGCCAGGGCGGCTCGAATCCCCTGGACATCGGTGTTGTGCCCGGCCCAGCCGCGCGCTTCCCGCACGAGGGTGTTGATCGCCCCGGTCTCGCGAGCAGTGGCACTGACCGTCGTGGCGACGGAGGCCGCCACCTCCTTCAGCGGCATGGTCAGGGACAGCCCGCGCCACGAGTCGTCGAGGTCGGCGACCGCGCCGACGAAGCTCGCCGCATCGACGTCCCGGGACGTGTACGTCCAGTCCGTCAGGCCCAGCGTGGCGTACGCGGCCCGGTGCAGCACGGGCGAGAGCGAGTGGGTGATCGGTGACCCCCAGACCGCGCAACGCACCACCGCGCCTCCGGTCGCGGCACCCCGGGTCAGCACTTGCCCGCGTTGGCCTTGCACCAGGCGGCGAACTGGTCAGCGTTGCGCTGGTGTTCCGCGGCATCGGCGGTGAACTTGGTCTCACCCGTGTCGAGGTTGACCGTCGTGAAGTAGAGCCAGTCCCCGGCCGGCGGTGCCACGGCCGCCTTGATGGCGGCCTCTCCGGGATTGCCGATCGGCCCGGGCGGCAGCCCCGGGAAGCGTCGGGTGTTGTAGGGGCTGTCGCTGTCCAGCATCTCCTGGGTGGGGATGCCCCGCTTCTTGAAGATGTAGTTGACCGTCGAGTCCATCCCGAGGGTCATCTTCGCGGCCAGCCGGTTGAGCACCACCCGGGCCACCTTGCCCATGTCGTCAGGCTTTTGGGCTTCGCCCTCGACGATGCTCGCGAGGACGATGGTCTGCTCCATCTGGGCGGGTTTCACCCCGAGGGCGCTCAGCCGCTTGATCGATTGGCTGACCAGGGCCTTGAGTTGCGCAGCGGCGCTGGATCCGGGCTCGAACTCGTAGCTCTCCGGAAAGAGGTAGCCCTCGACGTTGCCCTTGGCCGACTCGGGCAGGCCCAGGACGGCTCCGTCCTTGGCCGCCGCCTCGTACTGCGCCACCGGGATCCCGGTGGCCTTGGACAGCGTCGCGAAGATCTCGGTGGCCCACAGCCCCTCGGGGATCGTCACCGAGGTCGTGATCCGGTTGGCCGGGTCGATGAGGACTCCGAGTGCGTCGCTGGCCCGCATCTGGGTGCGCAGGTCATAGACGCCGGGTTGGATCCCGGAGCTCTTCGGCTCGGCCTTGGCCGCCTCGATGAAGGCCTTGGTGGACTTGACGACGTCGTCAGCGACCAGCACCTGGGCGATCGTGGCGCCACCGGCGCCCTCCTCGACCGTGACCCGCACGGTGCCGGTCCCCGGGCCCGGGTAGTCGTTGGACTCCATCAGGCCCGTGACGAGCGGACGCAGGACCGTGACCGCGGCGAAGGCGCCACCACCGACCACGAGGAGCGCCATGAGGATGACTGTGATCCGCTTCCGCAGGCGGGGCCGCTGCGAGTGCCGGGCTGCGGCCCGCGCCTGCGCCCGCCGCTCGCGTCGGGTGGTCGGGTGGGGCTCGGTCTCGACGTGGTCCCCGTCGGGCTCGTCATCAGCGTCGTGCGCTCCGAAGATGGACGACTCCAAGTGGTCCTTCATCGGTGACGTTCCTTCTTTCGTGGCTTGCGTACGGTCGAGAGCAGCTCCCCTGGAGGTCTGCCGGACACCGTCTCCGTATCGAGGGCCGACTGCAGGATCACGACCGCTGCAGCCTGGTCCACGACGGCGCGCTGTCCCCGTCCCGGCACTCCACTGTCGCGTAGTCTCTTGTGCGCGGTGACGGTCGTCAAGCGTTCATCTACCAACCGCACCGGTGTCGGGGCCACGAGGACGGCTAGTTCACGGGCATAGGAGCGGGCCAGCCGGGCCGCCTGGCCCTCATCGCCCGAGAGCAGCAGGGGCAAGCCGACGACGATCTCCAGCACGGCCAACTCTGTTGCCAACTGGGCGATCTCGGTCAGATCGGTCTGATCCGTGAGGTCTCGGGACAGCGTCCGAACCGGGGTCGCGAAGACGCCTGACGGGTCGCAGACAGCCAGCCCGACGCGGGCCTGGCCCACGTCGATGCCCAGCCGTCGTCCCGGCCGCACGATTCAGGCGCCCCGAGCCCGCACCTGGTCCTCGACCGCGCCGAGCGCCACCGAGATCGCACCGGCATCGGTGCCGCCGCCCTGGGCGATGTCATCCTTGCCGCCACCACCGCCGCCGAGGGCGCCTGCGGCCGTCTTGACGAAGGCGCCGGCCTTGAGCCCGGCCGCGCGGCCGCGTTCGTTGGTGGCCACGATCGCGACCGGGCGCCCGTTCAGGACCGAAGCCATCGACACGAGGGCAGGGCGGTCGTTGCCGAGCCGGTGGCGCACGTCGAGGACGAGCGCCCGAAGGTCGTCCGCCCCGACCCCGTCGCCCGCGTCGTGGCTGACGAAGGTGACCCCACCGATGTCGCGGGCGGA
>JBDTAU010000112.1:0-3081 GCA_039924465.1 Dermatophilaceae bacterium | reverse complement strand
ACGGTGGTCAGGGTCTTCACGTCGTCGGTGCTGATCGCTCGGCGCAGCTCGTCGGGCGAGTGCACCGCCAGCATCGCCTGGGCCACCTTGGGGCCGACGCCACTGGCGGTGAGCAGCATCTCGAACGTCTGCTTCTCGTCCGCCCCGGCGAAGCCGAAGATGGTCAGGGAGTCCTCACGCACGATCATCGACGTCGGCAACAGCGCCTCCTGGCCGGGGTGCAGGTCGGCCAGGGTGCGCGGCGTACACATCAGCTCCAGGCCGACCCCTCCCACCTCGAGCACCGCCGAGGCCAGGTTGACCTGCGCCACCCGGCCGCGGACGAACGCGATCATCGGACTCCTCCTCGTGCTCCTGACTGCGCCCGGTCCCGGGCGACTGCGGCGTCGATCCGAGCCTGGGCCGAACCACGCCAGATATGGCAGATGGCGAGCGCCAGTGAGTCGGCGGCGTCCGCCGGGCTGGGCACGGCGTCCAGACGCAGCAGCCGGGTGACCATCAGCCCGACCTGGGCCTTGTCCGCGCGGCCGCTGCCCGAGACCGCGGCCTTGACCTCGCTGGGGGTGTGCAGCGCGACCGGGATACCGCGCCGGGCGGCGACCAGCAACGCAACGCCGCTGGCCTGTGCGGTGCCCATCACCGTGCGCACATTGTGCTGGCTGAAGACCCGTTCGACAGCGACCGCGTCCGGCTGGTGCCGATCGAGCCACTCCTCGATGCCGGCCTCGATCCGGACCAGGCGCTGCGCGACCGGCAGGTCGGCCGAGGTGCGGACCACGCCCACCGCGACCATGCTCAGTGGGCGGCCCGCCTCACCCTCGACCACACCCACCCCGCACCGGGTCAGCCCCGGGTCGATCCCGAGCACACGCATGGACACCTCACGACGTCGTACGAACATCTGTTCGCAAAACCTACCCGGTGGCTCCCCCACGGCTCGGCGGACTCGCCGGGGAGGCGTCAGGCGTCGAGCGAGTCCAGGATCTCATCGGAGACGTCGAAGTTCGCGTAGACGTTCTGCACGTCGTCGAGGTCCTCGAGAGCCTCGAAGAGCCTCAGCACGGCTCCCGCCGTTCGACCGTCGTCGAGCTCGATCTGCATCGACGGCACGAACGCGGCGTCGGCCGAGTCGTAGTCGACGCCAGCGGCCTGCAGCGCCGTACGCACGGAGACGAGATCGGTGGCCTCGCTGACCACCTCGTAGGCCTCGCCCAGGTCGTTGACGTCCTCGGCGCCCGCCTCGAGCGTCGCCTCCAGCACGTCATCCTCGGAGACAGCCTTGCCCTCCTGCTCCTGGGGGACGATCACGACTCCTTTGCGGTGGAACAGGTAGGACACCGAGCCCGGGTCGGCCAGCGAGCCGCCGTTGCGGGTCATCGCGGTGCGGACCTCCATCGCGGCACGGTTCTTGTTGTCGGTCAGGCACTCGATCAGGAACGCCACTCCATGGGGGCCGTAGCCCTCGTACATGATCGTGGTGTAGTCCGCGCCGCCTGCCTCCGCGCCCGACCCGCGCTTGACCGCCCGGTCGATGTTGTCGTTTGGCACCGAGGACTTCTTGGCCTTCTGTACGGCGTCGTACAAGGTCGGGTTGCCGGCCAGGTCGCCCCCGCCCATCCGTGCGGCGACCTCGATGTTCTTGATCAGCTTGGCGAACATCTTGGCTCGACGGGAGTCGATGACGGCCTTCTTGTGCTTGGTCGTCGCCCACTTGGAGTGGCCGGACATCTCTGAGGCTCCTTCGGCTCTAGAACTTCGGGGTCCACGCGGAATCAGGAGCGTAGCGAGTGATTTCGCGGAGGGGTCACAACTTCGTCCAGGAAGTAGCGGTGGATGCGCGCGTCCCCGCCCACCTCGGGATGGAACGACGTGGCCAGCAACGGACCCTGCCGGACGGCGACGATCCTACCCAGCGCGCCCGGCTCGACCGAGGGCCCGTTCCCGACCCTGGCGAGCACCTCCACTCCGGCGCCGACCGTCTCCACCCAGGGTGCCCGGATGAAGACCGCGTGCACAGGGTCCTCGAAGGCGCTGCCTGTGAGCTCGAACCGGACGTCACCCTCGAACGACTGCACCTGCCGTCCGAAGGCGTTGCGTCGCACGGTGATGTCGAGCCCGCCGAGCGTCTCCTGGTCGGCGGCGCCGTCGAGCACCCGGTCGGCCAGCAGGATCATCCCCGCGCAGGTGCCGAACACCGGCATCCCGGCGGCGATCCGCTGGCGGAGCGGCTCGAACAGCTCGAAGGTGCGGGCCAGCTTGGCCATCGTCGTCGACTCGCCACCCGGGAGGATCAGCCCGTCGCAGGCCTCCAGCTCCGCGGGCCGTCGTACGGCACGGGCATCGGCGCCGAGGTCGCCCAACATGTGCAGGTGCTCACGCACGTCCCCCTGCAGGGCAAGCACGCCGACCTTCAAGGCCGTCGCTGCCAGTGGGCGCTGACCTCGATCCGGCCCTCGTCGAAGCGTGCCTCGAGCCCGTGGCGGCCGAAGCAGCCCAAAACGGCGTCGAGCAGCGCGTCGCCCGTCGCCGCGTTGGCCGTCGTGCCGTGCCAGACGTTGACCTCGAGCATCCCTTGGTCGATGGCGTGCCAGACGTCGGCGGCGGTGAACCAGGCGATCCCACGCGGCACACGCCCCTCGTCGGCGAGCCGATCGAGCTCGGCCTTGGCGGACCAGTGGTCCTCGACTCCTTGAAGCACCGGTACCCGGTGCTCGGCACACTCGCTGAAGGTCGCCTGCAGCCGGTCGTGATCTGTCTCCTCCGACCACAGCAACGCATCCTTCCGCAGCTGCGCCGACGCTCCCCCGAGCCACGCGCGGGCCAGAATCTCGGCGTCCACAACAGCAACCTGAGGCATCTCTGCTGTGATCGCGGAGGTCACCTCAGCCCTCATCCGTGCGTCATCGAGGAACCCGGCTCGCACCAGCAGCCGGGCGTAGTCCTGCAGCTCCTTGTCGACCGGACGCCTACCACCGATGGCCACAAGTGCTTCACCAGCCGCGCTCGGCCAGCCGGTGCGGCTGCGGAATCTCCTCGACGTTGATTCCGACCATCGCCTCGCCCAGGCCGCGGGACACCTTG